>JBDHSY010000410.1:0-3315 GCA_039808405.1 Xanthobacteraceae bacterium | reverse complement strand
ACCATCACCGACCTCGGCAACGGCCAGAAGCGCGCCATCGACACCCAGGTCTACGACACCTACGAGATCGAGCGCATCGCGCGCGTCGCTTTCGAGCTGGCCCGCAAGCGCCGCAACAAGGTGACGTCGATGGAAAAGCGCAACGTCATGAAGTCGGGCGTGTTGTGGAACGAGGTGGTGGCCGCCGTTCACAGCCGCGAATATCCCGACGTGACGCTTGAGCACCAGCTCGCCGATTCCGGCGGCATGCAGCTGGTGCGCTGGCCGAAGCAGTTCGACGTCATCGTCACCGACAACCTGTTCGGCGACATGCTGTCCGACATCGCCGCGATGCTGACCGGCTCGCTCGGCATGCTGCCGTCGGCCTCGCTCGGCGAAACCGACGCCCGGACCGGCACGCGCAAGGCGCTGTACGAGCCGGTGCACGGCTCGGCGCCGGACATCGCCGGGCAGGGCAAGGCCAACCCGATCGCGATGCTGGCGTCGTTCGGCATGGCATTGCGCTATTCGTTCGACCGCGGCGACCTCGCCGACCAGCTCGACCAGGCGATCGCCGGCGTGCTGGCCAGGGGCCTGCGCACCGCCGACCTCGCCGCCGGGGGCGCCACCGTGGTGTCGACCGCCGAGATGGGAGAGGCGATCCTCAAGGAGATGCAGGCGCTGACCGCCTGACCGCCGCACCCGGCGCCAACGCAAAACGCCCGGCCGAAAGCCGGGCGTTTTTTATCTGGAGCGGGATCGCGCCTCCTGCCCTCGGGTCGAGACCGAGGGCATGCTTTCCTTGAAAACGCTTTTAGTACAGCGGAAAACCGGTCGGATAGCCGCCGAGGTCGTAGCCCGGCGACAGCGGCTGGCGGTCGAGCGGCCGGTTGAGGTTGCCGCGGGCGAAGGTCGAGCCCGGCGGAATGGCGTAGTCGGTGAACTTGCGCTCGCCCGGCAGCACCTCGGTGCCGGCGTCGAGGAACGAGCGCCGCGAGATGTAGACGCGGGTGCGCGGCCCGGCCTGATAGGAGACGTTGGGAGACGTGCCGCGATAGGCCCGCTGCGCATTCTGCTGGGCGGCGGAGTCGCCGGCGCTGAAGGCGAGCAGAGCGGCGGCGAACAGCGCCGCAATGGCGGCGGGGACGACTTTCAGGGTCATTACGGCCTCGTTGATTCCGGTTCCAACGGACTTTAGCCGCACCGAACGAGAGGCGACAAGGTCCATCCGGCCACACCCGGGCGAATAACGCCGCCGGCCGGCCGCGGGTTCCTGCCGCCCGCATGGCACCGGCAGCGCGCCGGCGGCATTGTCTTATCGCGGGTTCTCGCCTAGAAGCTGGCGTTTCCGGCCCGCGGGAAGCGCCGCCGGAATTATCTCGGAGTCCTGACGATGGGTTACAAAGTCGCGCTGGTCGGAGCGACCGGCAATGTCGGGCGGGAGATGCTGGACATCCTCGCCGAACGCAGCTTTCCGGCTGACGAGGTGGTGGCGCTGGCCTCGCGCCGCTCGACCGGCGTCGAGGTGTCGTTCGGCGACAAGACCCTGAAAGTCAAACCGCTGGATTCCTACGACTTCTCCGATGTCGACATCTGCCTGATGTCGGCCGGCGGCGAGACCTCGAAGGAGTGGTCGCCGAAGATCGCAGCAAGCGGCGCGGTGGTGATCGACAACTCCTCGGCGTGGCGCTACGACGCCGACGTGCCGCTGATCGTGCCCGAGGTCAACGCTGACGCGGTCGCCGGCTTCACCAAGAAGGGCATCATCGCCAACCCGAACTGCTCGACGGCGCAGCTCGTCGTCGCGCTCAAGCCGCTGCACGACGCGGCGACGATCAAGCGCGTCGTGGTCTCGACCTACCAGTCGGTGTCGGGCGCCGGCAAGGACGCGATGGACGAACTGTTCGCGCAGACCAAGGCGGTGTTCACGGCCAGCGATATCGTCACCAAGAAGTTTCCGAAGCGCATCGCCTTCAACGTCATCCCCCATATCGACGTGTTCATGGAGGACGGCTACACGAAGGAAGAGTGGAAGATGGTGGCCGAGACCAAGAAGATGCTCGACCCCGCCATCAAGCTGACGGCGACCTGCGTGCGCGTGCCGGTGTTCATCGGCCATTCGGAGGCGGTCAACATCGAGTTCGCCAACCCGATCACGCCCGACGAGGCGCGCGAAATCTTGCGCAAGGCGCCGGGCTGCCTGGTGATCGACAAGCGCGAGCCGGGCGGCTACGTCACGCCCTACGAGTCGGCGGGCGAGGACGCGACCTACATCAGCCGCATCCGCGAGGATGCCACCGTCGAGAACGGGCTGGTGCTGTGGTGCGTGTCCGACAACCTGCGCAAGGGCGCGGCGCTCAACGCCGTGCAGATCGCCGAGTGCCTGGTCAACCGCAAACTGCTGCAGCCGAAGCGCAAGGCAGCGTGAAGCGCACCTCCTGACGACGCAAAACCCCTCTATCCCTTCCCCGCTTGCGGGGGAGGGTAAGGCGGGGGGAAGGCCATCGTCGCGTTCAAAAGCCGTCATTCGCCAAAGCCTTTGGGCGAGCCGGCCGCTCCATCGTCCTGTTGTACATCCGCCACATCCGCCTGCCGTTCACCGGACGCCGCCGCGATTCCCGCCGCTCAGTCGTCATTTGACGACTGGTCGCCGCCGGCCCGGCCCCGGCAATCTGACCCTTCGGCAGAGGTTTGAGGATTCTGCGCAAGGGGCAGGCGATGGTGGCGGCAAAGGCTGGGCGTGTTTCAACCGGCGGCGGCGCGCGGGCGCGGCTGGCGCTTTATCTCGGCACGGCCGCGCTCGCGGCGCTGGCAACGACGTTCGCTGTCGGCGAGGCGCGGGCGGCCTGCGGCAATTGCGTGGATGGCGATGCGTCGGGAATAGGTGCCTTCGCCTGGGGCAACAGCTCGAAGGCGAGTGGCGATAACTCCACCGCCGTCGGTGTGGGCGCATCCGCGGCAGGTGACAGCTCCACTGCCATCGGAAATCAAGCGAGTGCGAGCAAAGACAACGCCACTGCCGTCGGTTTGAACGCGCACGCAACAGGCCAAGGCTCCACCGCCGTCGGCCGGGGCGCTCAGGCGGCCGACGACGGTGCTACCGCCCTCGGCGAAGGCACGATGGCGAACAAACCAGACACCACCGCGCTCGGCGGTGGCGCGATGGCGACAGCCGGCTCTGCTACCGCAGTCGGCCGGGGCGCGACGGCGAGCGACGTCGACGCCTCGGCTTTCGGCCAGGGCGCGCAGGCGAGCGACTTCGCGTCCACCGCGATCGGCCAGGGCGCAGAGGCGACGGGCGGCTTCTCCACCGCCAGCGGCTCAGGCGCGCAGGCG
>JBDHSY010000409.1:0-3322 GCA_039808405.1 Xanthobacteraceae bacterium | reverse complement strand
CGAACACCACCAGCGCCAGCGTGATCATGATGTCGCCGCGGTTGAACGCGATCGCCGCCAGCGTCGCGACATCGCCGCGCAGCAGGATCGTCAGGACGCCGACGAGCGACAGCGTGATGCCGAGCCCCTGCGCCAGCGTCAGCCGTATGCCGAACACCAGCAGCGCCCACAGCGCCACGAACAGCGGCGCCGACGACTGCACCAGCAACGCATTGAGCGCCTGGGTATATTGCAGCGCCCAGTACGACAGCGCGTTGTTGATCGCAAAACCGGTCAGCGCCAGCATGGCGAGCTGCGGCAGGTTGCGGCGGATCGTCGGCCAGTCGCGGCGCAGATGCGGCCACGCGAACGGCAGCAGCAGGGCCGTCGCGCCGAGCCAGCGGATGGTGGTCAGCGTCATCGGCGGGACGTGATGGGCGACGAAGCGGCCGAGCACGATGTTGCCGGCCCAGAACAGCGCCATCAGGGCCAGCAGGACATAGGGCTGGTTGGCCAGGCGCGCGATCGGGGAGGGCGGGCGGGCCGGAGCGCTGAGCAGGGTCATGGGGCGGGGCAGGGTGAGGGGGACGGCTTGACCGGTCGGCATGCGTCGGCGCAGGCCGTGGGAGGATCGATCGGCATCGCTCGAATGAAGCTGCCGCCGCGAAACAGCCGCAGGCGGGAATGGCGCGATTTCGTCTTAAAACCTCGCGCGACGCAACAGCCATTGTCGGAAGGCTGTCATGCCGGATCGGGGGCGCACGTCAACGGTTCGGTCATTGTTTCGTCGCTCGTCCCTTGCGCTGCGCCGGGGCGCGCGCCGCGACGATGACGCCGGAAAACACCAGCGCATAGCCGACCAGGTGAAACAGGCGGACCTCCTCGCCGAGCAGCCCGATCGCCATGATCGAGCCGAACACCGGAATGAGGTGGGAGAAGGGGGCCGCGCGATTGGCGCCGATCAACTGGATGCCGCGGTTGTAGCAGAAGTAGGCGAGGGTCGCGGGAAACACCACGATGTAGGCGGCGGCCAGCACGCTTTCGACGTTGACCACCATGACCCGGCCGGCGGCGATCTCCCAGACCACGAACGGGATCAGGAAGGCGCCGCCGCAGCCGAAGGTGAAGGCGAGGAACGACAGGGCATGGATCGGCGGGCTTTTCGTCGACAGCGTCGTGTAGAAGCCGAAGATCGCGAAGGCGATCACGAAAATGACGTCGCCGCGGTTGAATTCGATGCCGGCGAGCGTGGCGAGGTCGCCGCGCAGCAGGATGGTGACCACCCCGGCCATCGACACCAGGACGCCGAGCGCCTGCGCCAGCGTCAGCCGCACGCCCAGCAGGATCAGCGACCACAGCGCGACGAACAAGGGCGTCGAGGATTGCAGCAGCAGGCCGTTGAGCGCCTGGGTGTACTCCAGCGCCCAGTACGCCATCGTGTTGAAGGCGGTGATGCCGGTGACCGAGAGCAGCAGCAGGATGCCGAGATGGCGGCGAATGACCGGGCCGTCCCGCTTGAGGTGCGGCCAGGCCAGCGGCAGCACCAGCAGGAACGCCCCGCCCCAGCGGATCAGCGACAGCGTCACCGGCGGGATCTGCCCCACGACGTAGCGGCCGACAATGATGTTGCTGGCCCAGAACAGCGAGGTCAGGCTGAGCAGCAGATAGGGCTGGTTGGCGAGGCTGAAACCTGGAGCCTTCGCCGCTGGCTTGGGCGCGTGCATGCTGTGCTGGCGATCGGCGGCGAGGCGGCAAGGCCGGTCGCCGCGGCTGAAGCGGGCGTCGTCCACGTCCGTAGAGACATGCGAGATTGACTGATTTTCCCGTCGCTCTCAATAGCTTGGGCACATTCCTCGCATGCGCGGGGCAACGGGCCGCGCTTGCGTCGGCCGCCGTCATCCGTTATCGGGTTGCACGCCTCGCCTGAGCGCGATGCCGCGCCGCCAGGCTCGTCCCGAATTTTGTAAGATGTGTGCCGGAATGGCCGCGTGCGCGGTCCAGCCCGGAGTGCTGCCGGACGGCTGCCGCCCGGACCCGGCGATCGGGTTCGGGGCAGCCTCGACCGTGACCGATGAAGGGGCAAGACATGAAGAGGCAGGATATGAAGAGGATCGTCTCGGCATGACCAACGTTGTCGTCGTCGGCGCCCAGTGGGGCGACGAGGGGAAAGGCAAGATCGTCGATTGGCTGTCGGAGCAGGCCGATATCGTCGTGCGCTTCCAGGGCGGCCACAATGCCGGCCACACGCTGGTCATCGATGGCAAAACCTACAAGCTGGCGCTGATGCCGTCCGGCGTGCTGCGGTCCTCGAAGCTGTCGGTGATCGGCAACGGCGTGGTGTTCGATCCGCAGGCGTTTCTCGACGAACTGGCCAAGCTGCGCGGGCAGGGCGTCGAGGTCACGCCGAAAAATCTTCGCGTCGCCGAGAACGTCACGCTGATCCTGCCGCTGCACCGCGAGCTCGACGCCCTGCGCGAATCGACCAACGAGGCGACCGCGATCGGCACCACGCGGCGCGGCATCGGCCCGGCCTACGAGGACAAGGTCGGCCGCCGCGCCATCCGCCTGATGGACCTCGCCGACCTCGACACGCTGCCGCACAAGATCGAGCGGCTGCTGGCGCACCACAACGCCATTCGCCGCGGCCTGCGGCTCGCGGAATTCGATCCCGCCGCGGTGCTGAAGGAGTTGACGGCGCTGGCGCCGCAGTTGCTGCCGTTCGCCGAGACGGTGTGGATGCTGCTCGACCACAAGCGGCGCGAGGGCAAGCGCATCCTGTTCGAGGGCGCGCAGGGCGCGCTGCTCGACGTCGATCACGGCACCTATCCTTACGTCACCTCGTCGAACACCGTGGCGGCGCAGGCGGCGACCGGCACCGGCATGGGCCCGGGCGCGGTCGGCTACGTGCTCGGCATCTGCAAGGCCTACACCACCCGCGTCGGGCAGGGGCCGTTTCCGACCGAGCTCGACGACGAGATCGGCGAACTGATCGGCCGCCGCGGCAAGGAGTTCGGCGTCAACACCGGGCGCAAGCGGCGCTGCGGCTGGTTCGACGCGGTGCTGGTGCGCCAGACCGTGCGCACGTCGGGCATTTCGGGGCTGGCGCTGACCAAGCTCGACATCCTCGACGGTTTCGACGAGATCAAGGTCTGCGTCGGCTACAGGCTCGACGGCAAGGAGATCGATCATCTGCCGGCGGGCGAGGGCGCGCAGGCGCGGGTGGTGCCGGTTTACGAGACCATCGAGGGCTGGAAGGAGCCGACCGCGAACGCCCGCTCCTGGGCCGACCTGCCGGCGCAGGCCATCAAATACGTCCGTCGCGTCGAAGAACTGGTCGGCTGCC
>JBDHSY010000408.1:0-3323 GCA_039808405.1 Xanthobacteraceae bacterium | reverse complement strand
GCTTTTCCGCGCCGGCCGCCCAGCGAGGCCATATGCTCGTAGCCGACGCCGGCGGCCGCAAGAGCGGCGGGCAGCGTGGCCTTGTTGAACTGCGGATTGGTTCGCGAGCGCGGAATCGTCCTGATATCCGCCACAAGGGCGATATCGGCCTGTCGTATCAGCGCGACGAACTCATCGAGGCTTCGCGTGGAATGACCGATGGTGAAGAAAGGGCGCTTCATCCTGTCCGGATATCCGTTGAGATGCACTGCCCCGATCAGCGGCGGCGTGAGCGGTGCTGGCGCTTTCGAGCGACGATATCACAGAGAAGGCGCCGATCGGTCAAATACGACCGGCCGCGGTTGCGCAAACGGATCGTCGTAAAGCGAGCGCCCTGCCGTCTCCGGCATGAAGTGCAGCGCCACGAGCCCGACCACGCACGTTGCCATCATGTAAAAGGCCGGCATCAGTTCGTTGCCGGTGAGCGTGATCAGTCCGCTGCTGACGGCGGGCGCGGTGCCGCCGAAGATCGACGTCGAGATGTTGTAGGCACTGGCGAAACCGGCAAAGCGCACGCTGGTCGGGAACATCGCCGGAAAAGTCGCGGAGATGGTGGCAAGCTGCGGCACGTAGAGGAGCCCAAGCAAGATGAAGCCGACGCAAGCGCCGGCCAGCCCGGTGCCCATGAGCACATAGAGAGGCGCCACCAGCAGCAGCAACCCGATCAGCGAGAAGCGCCACATCGGGCGGCGCCCGATCCGATCCGAAAGATGGCCGGCAAACGGCAAAAACACCATCATGAACAGCATGCCGACCAGCGGCACGGCCAGGGCCTCGTCCGGAGACAGGCCGATGCGGCGCTGCAGATAAGTCGGCATGTAGCTGAGCAGCGTATAGTTGACGACATTGAGCGCGACGACGAGCCCGCCGACCACCAGCATCGGCCGCCAGTGCTGCCGCGTCAAAGCCCGCAGCCCCGGCGGAGGTTTCCTTCCGCCGGTGGCGTCCTGCGCCCGGAACACCGGCGTGTCCTCCATCCGCGACCGCAGATACATCCCGATCAGGCCCATCGGCGCGGCGATCAGAAACGGAACGCGCCATCCCCAGGCATGCATCGCCTCGTCGCCTAGCGACAACGAGAAAATCAGCATCAACAGCGCACCCAGCGAGAAGCCGGCGAGCGTGCCGAATTCGAGGAAGCTGCCATAGAAGCCGCGGCGCGCATCCGGCGCATATTCGGCCATGAAGGTCGCGGCGCCGCCATACTCGCCGCCGGTCGAAAAGCCCTGCACCATGCGCAAGACGATCAGGATCAGCGGAGCCCAGAGGCCGATGCTGTCATAGGACGGAATAAGGCCGACCGACAGCGTCGCGCCCGACATCAGGAGAATGGTCAGCGCCAGCACCGATTTGCGGCCGAACCTGTCGCCGAGCGAGCCCCAGAAGATGCCGCCCAGCGGACGCACCAAGAAGGAAATCGCGAAGGTGGCCAGCGCGAACAGCACCGCCTCCCCGACATCGCCGGGAAACAGCGCCGCTGAAATATAGGTGACGCCATAAGCATAGATGCCGTAGTCGAACCATTCCGTCGCATTGCCGATGGCGGAGGCGGCAATCGCCCGATGCAGCACCGCCTGCTCGACACGCGATCCGGACGCTGACGCGGAATTGGCCATGGCATTATCCTTCGACCGCCGGAGCGTCGGGCGTATTGGGATCGAGCAGCGACGCGATCGGCGTGGTGCGAGGAAGAATCTGGAAATCCTGCTGCTCCGGCGCCGGTACGGACGGAACAGCCTGCTGACGCCACAGGCCGTAGGCCGCCGTGGCGCCGGCACACAGCGCGATGAACAGAAACAGCCCGCCGCTGCCCCAGCCCGTCATGAACAAGGCGCCGCCGAGCGGCCCGAGCGCGGCCCCGGCGGAATACAGCAGCACCAGCCGCCCGCTCGCCGCGAGCCGCTGCGCGGCAAGCAGGCGATCGTTGCAATGGGCAACGCAGAGCGGATAGAGCGCAAAGCTCAGTCCGCCGAACATCGCGCCCAGACCAAGGAGCCATGGCCCGGCCGATCCCAGCAGCGAAATCGCCAGGCTGACGCACAGCGTGGCGGCGAAACTCAGCACGATGATCTGGCGGCGATCGTATCGATCGGACAGCCGTCCCAACGGCCATTGCAGGGCCACGCCCCCGAGAATCACGATCATCATGAAATTCGCCGTCTCTGTCAGGTTCAGTCCGAAGCGCCGCACCTGCACGGCGGCGAGGCCATAGAACGCGCCCAGCATCAGACCGGTGGTCACAGCACCGACGGTGCCGAGGGGCGAACTGGCGAACAGCGTCCGCATTCCGAACGAGGTTGCCTCCACCGGCGGCGGAGCCGACGTGCGCGTCAGGCACAGCGGAATGATCGCAAGCGAGATCAGCATCGAGGCAAGCTGAAACGGCACCGCCGGCAGATCGCCGCTGACGCCGAGCAACAGTTGCCCCATCGCCTGTCCGCCGTAGAGCGCGACCATGTAGGCCGCCAGAACGGTGCCGCGCGTGTCGGCGTCCGCGCGCTCGTTCAGCCAGCTTTCGAGGCAAACGAACACGCCGGCGACGCAAAAGCCGTCGATCAACCGCAGCCCCGACCACACCAGCGGATGCGCGAAGAGCGCGTATCCAAGCGTGCTGGCCGACAGGAGCGCGACGAACGCCGCGAAGGCGCGGATATGGCCGACGCGGCGGACGGCACGGCCCGAGCGCAGGGCGCCGATGACGAGCCCGGCAAAATAGGCGGCCGCCACCGCGCCGATGATGATGGTGCTTTGCCCTGCTCGCTCGAGCCGCAGGCTGAGCAGCGTCGCCATGAATCCGCTGCCCGCCATCAACATGAAGATGGCGAGCAACAGGCTGCGAACCGGACCGATAGCCGTCAGCATGGCGATTGCGGCGCGCCGTCAGGCCGCGCGCCGGCCTTCCGTTTCCACGTCGCCGGTCTCGATCAGCGCCCGGTGCAGGGTGCGGACGGCGGCATCGAACTGCGCGACATCGACGACGAACTGAACGTCGACGTTGCGGATCTGATGCTGCATCGCGATCACGGCGATGTCCGCGTCCGCAAGCGCCCGAAGCGCGTCGGCGACCAGGCTCGGCTTTCCGATGTCGCTTCCGATAATGGAGACCATCGCCACGCCCTGAGCCGAGATCGAAGCGTCGGGATAGCGCTGGCGCAGATCGGCCAACACGCGCGTGACCGTCGCAGGGTCGGTCGCCAGGTAATGCGTGATGGTATTGGCGTTCGACGACTTGCTGACGATCCAGGCATTGTGACGCGTCAGCACCTCGAGGATGGCCGCGTCGT
>JBDHSY010000407.1:0-3333 GCA_039808405.1 Xanthobacteraceae bacterium | reverse complement strand
ACGCGATAGTCCTTCGGCCCCACGGCGGCGGCAACGGCGGTCGGCACGACATAGTCGGGCGCCGCCGGCAACGGCCCGGATGTGACGACAGGCGGAGGCGACGGAGCGACAACGGCCGGACCGCGCGGCAGCGGCGCCGGCACCGCCCCGCCAAACAGGCCGCGACCAGAGCGGGCGGCGACGGGCGGCGGCGCCGCCACGCCGCCGTTATAGGCGAGCGCGTCGATGCTCGGGCCGACCGCAACCGGAGCGGTGTGGCGCATGCAGCCGGACGCCGCCAGCGCAACCGCCAGCATCGCCGAAACCTGCAACAAACGCGCTACCCGCACTGCACCGGCCCTCATGACATCGGGTCCGATTTGGCGCGATTATGGTTAACAAAGCGTATGCCCGCGGCGTATTCCCGGCCGGGAATGGCCTGGCGCTGGAACCGTCAAACCTGCCGGGCGCCGGCCTGCGTCAGAATGCCGGCGTCGCCGAACGCCGCGATGCGGCCGCGCGCGAACAGCGCCACGTCGGTCGCGACCTGCCGCATCTCCTCGGCGTCGTGCGTGACATAGACCATCGGCACGGCGGCCTCGTCGCGCAGCCGCACCAGATAGGGCAAAATCTCCGCCTTGCGCGCCTCGTCGAGCGCGCCCAGCGGCTCGTCGAGCAGCAGAAGGCGGGGCCGCGACAATAGCGCCCGGCCGAGCGCGATGCGCTGGCGCTCGCCGCCGGACAGCTTGCCGGTGCGCCGCGCCAGCAGGTGACCGATGTCGAGCAGGTCGACGATGCGCGTTTCCTCGGCGGCGTCGCGGGCAAGCCGGTTCATCCGCCGCCCGTAGTCGAGGTTTTGCATCACGCTGAGATGCGGAAACAGCCGGGCGTCCTGAAACACGTAGCCGATGCGGCGCAGATGGGTCGGCACGCAGATGCCGGCCTCGGTATCGTCGAGCCGGTCGTCGTCGATGGCGACGACGCCGCGATCGGGGTTCAGCAGCCCGGCGATCATGTTGACGAGCGTGGTCTTGCCGGAGCCGGAGGGTCCGAACAGGCCGATGACGCGGGCGTCGCTCTCGAACGCCGCGCGCAACGCAAAACCGCCCAATTGCTTCTCGACGTCGATCCGCAGCATCGTCATAGCCCGTGCAGCCGCCGGCCGGCGCGGCGGGCGAGCACCTCGGAGGCGACCAGCGCCACCGTCGAGATGACGATGGAGACGATCACCAGCCGCATCGCGCCGGCATCGCCGTCCGGGGTCTGGGTCAGGGTGTAGATCGCCGCCGAGATGGTCTGGGTCTCGCCGGGGATGTTGGAGACGAAGGTGATGGTGGCGCCGAACTCGCCGATCGCCTTGGCGAAACCGAGCATCATGCCGGCGACCACGCCGGGCAGCGCCAGCGGCAGGGTGATGGAGAAAAACACCCGCCACGGTGCCGCGCCGAGCGTCGCCGCGGCCTGTTCGAGCCGCTGATCGACCGCCTCGATGGACAGCCGGATCGGCCGCACCAACAGCGGAAACGCCATCACGCCGCAGGCCAGCGCCGCGCCGGTCCAGCGAAAGGCGAACACGATGCCGAACTCGGCAAGCCATTGGCCGACCGCGCCGCGCCGCCCGAAGGTGAGCAGCAACAGATAGCCGGTGACGACCGGCGGCAGCACCAGCGGCAGGTGCACCACGGCATCGAGAAACGATTTGCCCCAGAAATCGCGGCGCGCCAGCAGCCACGCCGTCGCCACCGCGATCGGCGTGGCGACCAGCGTCGCCACCAGTGACACGCGAATGGACAGCATGATCGCTGTCCATTCCTCAGCCGACAGGTCGAACACGTGCGCGGAACGTCAGGATGCCGGCTTGTTCAGGAACGAGAAGCCGTACTTCTCGAAGATCGCTTTGGCGTCGGGCGACCGCAGGAAGGCGAGATAATCGGCGGCGGCCGCGTTCTTGCTGGTGGTGGCGGCGACCGGATAGACGATCGGCGGGTGCGAATCGTCGGGGAAGGCGCCGACGATCTTCACACCCGGATCGACCTTGGCGTCGGTCTCGTAGACGATGCCGAGCACCGCCTCGCCGCGCGACACCAGCGCCAGCGCCGCGCGCACGTTCTCGGCCATGGCGAACTTCGCCGCCGCCTTGTCCCAGGCGACGAGCTTTTCCAGCGCCGCCTTGGCGTATTTGCCGACCGGCACCGCCTTGACGTCGCCGGTGGCGATGCGGCCGTCGCCGGCGAGGGCGGCGAGATCAAAGCCCTGGCCGATGCTGACGTTGCCCTGCTTGGAATCCTTTGGCGCGATCAGCACGATGCGGTTGCCGAGCAGGCTGACGCGGGTCGCGGTATCGATGGCCTTTTTCTCGACGAGGTAGTCCATCCAGGCGAGGTCGGCCGACAGGAAGATATCGGCGGGCGCGCCCTGCTCGATCTGCTTGGCGAGCGCCGAGCTTGCGGCATAGCTCGCGGTCACCTTGACGCCGGACTTGGCCTCGTAGGCCGCGTTGGCCTGATCGAGCGCGTTCTTCATGGAGGCGGCGGCGAACACCGTCAGGGTCTTGGCGCCGGTCGCGGCCGAGGATTGCGGCGCTGTGTCGCGGGCAAGCGCCGGCGCGGCGAACAGGCCGAGCACGATCGGCAGGGCGAGGAGAGACTGAAATAGACGCATGGCGGCGCTCCATTGAGGGCAAGCAGCGGCGCGTTTCGCGCACAGGGCACGCGAATGCCGGCTTGGCAGGGAATGTGGGTCGATAGCGACCTGCGGAAGCGCCGTTCCGATAGGCTCGCCCGGCTTACGGCCGAACAAGCGTCGCTCGGATCATGTTAGCAGGCGATGCGCGGCCGCAAAAGGGGCCAAAAGGTCAAGGCGCGAACACCACCTGCCGGCAGGCCGGCGGCAGATCGGCGAGCGTCAGCGGCGGCCGCGGCTTCGGCGGCGTCTTCGGCGGCTTGGGATGCAGGACGGCATCGCTGAACCAGTAGGCAAGGTCCTGCGGCGCGCAGCCCTCCGTGCCGTCCGGCGGCGGCTGCGGCGTGCAGTCGGTCCTGCCGGCCGGACAGGTGATGCGGATATGGAAGTGATAGTTGTGGCCGTACATCGGCCGCACCTTGCCGAGCCAACTGCGGTCGCCCCTGGCCTCGCGGCACAGCGCCTTCTTGATCGCGGCGTTGACGAAGATGCGCTCGACGCGGGGCTCGCGCGCGGCAGCGCGAATCACCGCGAGATGGCTCGGCGTCCAAGCCTTGGGGTCGATATCGAGCCGGTCGCGCCGCACCATGTCGGTCGCCGACATTTCCTCGCGCTCGCGCCGCGTCAGTTGCCGGTTCGGCATCGGCGTCAGCCAGATGTCGGCGTCGAGGC
>JBDHSY010000406.1:0-3344 GCA_039808405.1 Xanthobacteraceae bacterium | reverse complement strand
GATGATCGCGGCGAGCGGGATGAGGACGACATAGGCTGCGTCCGCCGCCTGGTGCGAGAGCAGGCCGATGAGGAAGATGGTGGGGCTCAGGAAGCGCGTGGACACGCCGCGCATCGCGCGCGTCATGAGCGCGGTGAACAGCCCCGAGCGCTCGGCCACTGCCGCGCCGAGCATGACGACGAGGATCAGCCCCAGCGGCGGGAAATGCGCCATCGTCTCGGGCATGGCGGTCAGCAGCTTGCCAACATTCTCCGCCGAGAGCAGGCTGCGGGTGGTGAGGGCCGCGCCCGTCACCGGATTGACCGCGCTCCAGCCGAGCGACGCCGCCGCGACCGAGACCGCGACGAGCAGCGCGATCAGGGCGAGGAAGATGAAGACCGGATCGGGCAGCGCATTGCCCCAGCGCTCCACCCGATCGAGCCATTTCCCCGTCTTGCCCGGCATCGTCGCCCCGTCCGCCATCCGCCCCCCATATCGCCGCGCCGGAGGCTGCGGCGATCCGGTCACATCTTCACCGAGAAGCTGGCGTAGAGGAAGCGGCCGCGCGCGTCGTAAGTGTAGATGTCGTAGTTGATCGGGGCATTGGCGTAGGAAGCCGGCGGCGCCTTGTCGAACAGGTTGTTGACGCCCAGGCTGAACCGCACCGCGTCGTCGGCGATGGGGAAGCCGATTTCAAGGTCGGTATAGACGATCGAGCGTGTCCGCGCGTCCTTGACTATGTTCACCACGTCGGTCGTCGGGCCGATATAGCGCGCGCGCAGCGTGGCATCGGCGGCGTTGCCGGTCCAGCCGAGCGATGCCTGGCCCTTCCAGCGCGGATAGGTCGCGCGCGGCGAATCGCCACGGCCCGCGCGCTCGTCGACGATCGGATCGCCGCCGGCCGGGTTTGGCGCGGTCGTCTTGAACGAATGGAGATAGGAAGCATCGACGACGGCGGAGATGCGGCCGATCCCGGTGTTGAAATCATAGCGCAGCGTGGCGTCGACGCCGTCGGTGGTGATCGCGTTGAGGTTCTGCGCACCTTGCAGCAGTTCCAGGATCGCGCCGGTGCCGGTGTCGCGGCTCACCAGCTCGCAGAACACGCCGCCGCGCACCGCGCAGAGCTGCATGATCTGGGTCGGCGTCTGCGAAGCGATCGCGTCCTTGATCTTGATCTTGTAGTAATCGACCGTCAGCGACAGCCCGCGCACGCTGCGCGGCGAGATGGCGATGCCGACGCTGTAGGTGTCGGCGGTTTCCGGCTTCAGCGCGCTGTTGCCGCTGATGACGCCGGGGATCAGGCCGTTGAGATTATAGTTGATCTGGTTGTAGCCGGTCGGCACGCCCGTGCAGCCGGGCAGGCCGGGATTGGCCGTGGCGCCGCCATTGCACGGGTCGCTGCCCTGGAAGCTTGTCTGCCGCGCGCCCTGGTAGAGCTCGAGGATCGAGGGTGCGCGGAAGCCCTGTGAATACGTGCCGCGAAACAGGATGTCCGGGATCGGGCGGTAGCCGACGCCGGCCTTCAGCGTCACCTTGTCGCCCACGGTCGAGTAGCGCGAATAGCGCCCGGCGAGGCTGAGCTCGAGGCTTTCGGCCAGCGGCTGCTCGCGCAGCACGGGCACGTTGAGCTCGGCATAGGCCTCATGCAGGTCGTAGTGGCCGGACGTCGCGGTGCGGGTCTGCGAGGTGGTCGTCGTATATTGCGACGAGAGGAAGCGCGAGGCGGCGTTCACGAACGCGTCCGGCGCGTCGAAGCCGCGGTTCTGGCGATATTCATAGCCCATGGCGAGCGCGACCGGACCCGCCGGCAGATCGAACAGATTGCCGGTGATGTTGAACGCGGCGTTGTAGAGCTCGGTGCGGTTATATTCGCGCGTGGTGTAGCGGATATAGGCCGCCTGCGCCTCCGTCATCGGCGCGAAGAGGTTGATCGGCACGCAGCCTGTCGCGGCCGCGCAGGCTGCCGGCGCGCCCAGGCCGAGGAACAGATTGTCGTAGTTGATGCCGTTGAGCGCCGTCGTGTCGATGCTGTTGCGCGAATAGGAGCCGAACAGGTCCCACCGCCATTCGCCGCCGCCGATCATGATGCGGCCGTCGAGCCCCGCCGAGAAGCGGATCGTCTCGACATCCTGCATGTTGTTGCGGTTGCCGACGTCGCTCATCACCTTGCGGATGCGCCAGGCGCTGTTCGCGGCGAAGGCCAGCGCATTGGCCGTGGGTACGCCGTTGGCGGTGCCGAAGGGGTTGAACGCCTGATTGTTCGGGATCGCAAAGCCCCGCACCGTGCCGGCGCTGCCGCCGATGTCGAGCAGCACGGGCGAGAAGAGCTGGTTGGACTTGCGCCGGTTGTAGACGCCTTCGAGCTTGAGCCTGACGGCATCCGTCAGCTCATAGTCGAAGCGGCCGTAGACGCCGTAGCGCTCGGACGGGCCGGCTGAATAAATGCCCTGCGCCTGCGTGTTGTAGGCGTCGCCCGGCAGCGCGCCGACATGGAAGGCATTGTCGGCAAGGCTCCCCGCGCCGATGCTCGCGCCGCTGTTGAGCACGATCGGGTTCGCCGAGCTGGCGAAGCCGGCGGCCGTGCCGAAATAGGCATTGTTGGCGAGGCCGGGCAGGATGAACAGGCCGTTGGGGTTGGTGCCCACGGCGGTTTGCGGGACGAGCGTCTGTGTCGTCAGCGCGCGGGCATCGGTGCGGATCTGGCGCGTGCGGGCATAGCTGCCCGCGAGGATGATCGAGGCGCGATCCCAGGTCTTGCCGACCGTCAGCCGGGCCGACGTCTCGGCGCCGTCGCCATGGCTGGTGATCCCGGCGCGGACCGATCCGCGCAGCCCGTCGAACGGCCGCACCGTCTTGATGTTGACGACGCCGGCGATCGCATCGGCGCCGTAGATCGCCGAGGCGCCGTCCTTCAGCACCTCGATGCCGTCGATCATGCCCTGCGGCATGGTGTTGAGGTCGACGAAGTCGCGGAAGCCGCGCTGGCCGACCCCGTCGACCCAGCGGTGCCCGTCGACGAGCACGAGCACGCGGTTGCCGCTGCCCTCGGCGCCGCCCAGATAGCGCAGGTTGATCGAGCTGGCACCGTAGGATGTGCCCTGCGTGCCGTTCGAGTTGAGGCTGACGCCAGCGGAAGGCAGCTTCTGGAGCAGGTCGCCGATCGAGGCGGTGCCCGAGCGGCTGATGTCCTCGGAGGTCAACGTCAGGATCGGGCCGACCGAGTCCGCATCCTTGCGCCCGATGCGCGAGCCCGTGACGATGATGTCCGCTTCCGGGGCCGACGCGCCATCCCCAGCGTCCTGCGCCTGCGCGAGGCCGGCGCCGGCGAGCGCGCCGAGGCTGATGCCGGCGGCGACGGCGAGCTT
>JBDHSY010000405.1:0-3348 GCA_039808405.1 Xanthobacteraceae bacterium | reverse complement strand
GACCGAGACCTATTCGTGGCACTGGGTGTTCTTCGTCAACCTGCCGTTCGGCGCGATCACCGTGGCGGGCCTGATGGTGTTCATGGACGAAACGAGGCTCGACCGCGAACTGCGCTTCGACTGGTTCGGCTTCGCCGCGCTGGCGATCGGCCTCGCCGCCCTGCAACTCGCGCTCGACCGCGGCGAGCAGCTCGGCTGGCTGGAGTCGCCGGAGATCGTCGCCGAGCTGATCGTCGCCGTCGTCGGGTTCTATTACTTCTTCGCGCACTCGCTGACCACCGAGCGGCCGTTCGTGCAGTTCGCGATCTTCAAGGACCGCAATTTCGTCACCGGCTGCCTGTTCATGGTGGTGGTCGGCATCGTCTTGTTCTCGACCATGGCGCTCGGCTCGCTGTTGTTCCAGAACGCCTACGGCTATCCGATCCTCGACGCCGGCCTCCTGCTCGCCACCCGCGGCAGCGGCACCTTCGTGGCGATGATGCTGGTCGGGCGGCTGATGCGGCATTTCGAGGCGCGCACGCTGATCATCTGCGGCCTCGGCCTGATCGCGGTGACGCTGTACGACATGACGCTGTGGACCGCGGACATCCCGGTGCGCACCATCGTGATCAACAGCATCATCCAGGGGTTCGGCCTCGGCCTCGTGTTCGTGCCGCTGACCACCGCGGCGTTCCTGACGCTGCCGGAGCGGCTGCGCACCGACGGCACCGCGATGCTGACGCTGGCGCGCAACGTCGCAAGCTCGATCGGCATCTCGGTGATGGTCGCCGAACTGACGCAGAACGCCCGGCACGCCCACGCCGTGCTGGTCGAGCACGTCACGCCGTTCAACGACGCGCTGAAAATGCCGGACGTCGCCAGCGTCATCAACCTCAACACCGACGCCGGCCGCGCGCTGATGGACATGATCGTGTCGGCGCAGGCGCAGATCATCGCCTTCTCGCAGGACTTCGAACTGGTGGCGCTGATCACCGTGTGCGCCATTCCGCTCGCGCTGATGCTCGGCTCGACGCGGGCCTCGCTGCGCCACCCCACCCCGGCCGCGGCGATGGAGTGACAGCACGCGTGTTCATCCCCCACCCTTCCCTCCCCGCAAGCGGGGGAGGGATCAAGGGAGGGAGCGATGCACCCCTAGATCTCGAAAAACACCGTCTCGTCGTCGCCCTGCAGATGCACGTCGAAGCGGTATACCGCACCATCGCCCGTCCCGCGTCTGGCGATCAGGGTGGCGCGGCGCTCCGCCGGCACCAGCCCCAGAACGGAATCGGCGGCGTTCGCCTGCGCCTCGTCGTCGAAATAGATGCGCGTGAAATTGTGCAGCAGCATGCCGCGCGCAAAGATCGCGAGCAGGATATGCGGCGCCTGCGACGTGCCGTCGGCGCCGGGCACGGCACCGGGCTTGATGGTCTCGAAGGAAAAGCCGCCGTCGGCATCGGTGCCGCAGCGGCCGAACCCCTTGAACGAGGTGTTTTGCACCGCGCGGGCGTCGCGCGGATGGGCGAAGCGCCCTTGCGCATCGGCCTGCCAGATTTCCAGCATGGCGTCCGGCACCGGCACGCCGTCGCCGTCGAGCACGCGCCCCTCGATGCGGATGCGTTCGCCGGAGGTGTCCGCCGTCACCAGGTTATTGGTGAAGGTGTCGTGCCACTGGTATTGCCCGGCCGGCGTCAGGCCATAGGCGAAGAACGGGCCGACGGTCTGCGAAGGCGTGATGCCGGCCATTTACGCGTTCTCCATCGGGGTGGCGTTGCGGCCGCGCAGCGTGATGTCGAAGCGAAAGCACAGCGCCCATTCAGGCTTGGTGTTGTCCAGATCGAACGAGGAGATCATGCGCGCGCGCGCCTTCTCGTCGGTGACCGAATTGAAGATCGGGTCGAACGGGAACAGCGGATCGCCGGGGAAATACATCTGCGTGACGAGACGCGACACGAAGGAATGGCCGAACACCGAAAAATGGATGTGCGCCGGCCGCCACGCATTGGGATGGTTGCCCCACGGATAGGCGCCGGGCTTGACGG
This sequence comes from Xanthobacteraceae bacterium, assembly GCA_039808405.1. GTDB lineage: Bacteria > Pseudomonadota > Alphaproteobacteria > Rhizobiales > Xanthobacteraceae > PRO6. The sequence continues at coordinate 1,330 of JBDHSY010000405.1, read as the reverse complement.
TGACGAAGCGGTAGTAACCGTCCGTGTCGGTGACGGCGCGGCCGGCGCCGGTGAAGTTGGGATCGAGCGGCGCCGGGTGCTGGTCGCGGACGTGGACGTAGCGGCCGCAGGCGTTGGCCTGCCAGATTTCCAGCAGCGTGTCGGGCACGCCGCGGCCATCCTCGTCGCGGACATGGCCGTGCACGATGATGCGCTCGCCGATCGGCTCGCCGTCGTGCTGAATGGTGAGATCGTTGTCGGTGTCGCCCACGCCGTCGTGGCCGTAGACCGGGCCGGTCAGTTCCGACAGCGTGTGCGGCATCAGGATCAGCGGCTTTTTCAGCGCGCGCTTCGCCGTGCTTTTGTAGTCGGGAAAGTTGCGCGCGGGATGCGCCGCATTGCTCTCGACCGGATAGATCAGGCCCATGGTGTCCTCCCGTCCGCCGCGTGGAGCGTTGGTCAGTTCAGCCGTTCGATCGCCACCGCCACGCCCTGGCCGACGCCGACGCACATGGTGGCGAGCGCCCGCTTGCCGCCGCGCGCCTCGAGCGCGCGCAGCGCCGCCAGCGCCAGCCGCGCGCCGCTCATGCCGAGCGGATGGCCGAGCGCGATGGCGCCGCCATGCGGATTGACGTAGTCGGCATCGTCGGCGACGCCCAGCTGGCGCATGCAGGCCAGCCCCTGCGAGGCAAACGCTTCGTTCAGTTCGATGACGTCGAAATCGGCGATGGTCAGGCCGAGCCGCGCCATCAGCTTGCGCGTCGCCGGCACCGGCCCCATGCCCATGATGCGCGGCGGCACGCCGGCCGAGGCGAGCCCGAGCAGCTTTCCGCGCGGCGTCAGGCCGTGCCGCTTCACCGCGGCTTCGGAGGCAAGGATCATCGCCGCCGCGCCGTCGTTGACGCCGGAGGCGTTGCCGGCCGTCACGGTGCCGGAATCGCGCACGATGGGTTTCAGCTTGCCCAGCGCGTCCAGCGTGGTGTCGGGGCGCGGGTGCTCGTCCTTGTCGACCGTGACCGGGCCGGCCTTGCCGCCGGGCACGGTGACAGGGACGATCTCGCCCGCGAAAAAGCCGGCCGCGACCGCCGCCCCGGCACGCTGTTGCGAGCGCAGCGCAAAGGCGTCCTGATCGGCGCGCGAGACCTGAAACTCCTCGGCGACGTTCTCGCCGGTCTCCGGCATCGAATCGACGCCGTACTGTTTCTTCAGCACCGGGTTGATGAAGCGCCAGCCGATGGTGGTGTCGTAGATGTCCGCGGTGCGGGCGAAGGCGGCCGGCGCCTTGCCCATCACGAACGGCGCCCGCGTCATCGATTCCACGCCGCCGGCGATGGCGAAGTCGATCTCGCCG
>JBDHSY010000404.1:0-3362 GCA_039808405.1 Xanthobacteraceae bacterium | reverse complement strand
CAAGACGGTGGTGGATCTGTTCCGCCATCACTACAACATTCCGCTGGTTCATGTTGATGCGTCGAAGCAATTTTTGGGCGAACTCGCCAGCGTCACCGACCCGGAAGCGAAGCGCAAGACCATCGGGCGTCTCTTCATCGACGTGTTCGAGCAGGAAGCGAAAAAGATCGGCGGCGCCGACTTCCTCGCGCAGGGCACGCTCTACCCGGACGTGATCGAAAGCGTGTCGTTCACCGGCGGGCCGTCGGTGACGATCAAGTCGCACCACAATGTCGGCGGGCTGCCGGAGCGCATGAACATGCAGCTCGTCGAGCCGCTGCGCGAACTGTTCAAGGACGAGGTGAGGGACCTCGGGCGCGAACTCGGGCTGCCCGACGTGTTCGTCGGCCGCCATCCGTTTCCCGGCCCCGGCCTCGCCATCCGTTGCCCCGGCGAGATCACGCTCGCGAAGCTCGACATCCTGCGCAAGGCGGACGCGATCTACATCGAGGAGATCCGCCGGGCGGGCCTCTACGATACCATCTGGCAGGCGTTCGCCGTGCTGCTGCCGGTCAAGACTGTCGGCGTGATGGGCGACGGCCGCACCTACGACTACGTCGTGGCGCTGCGCGCGGTGACCTCGACCGACGGCATGACGGCCGACTTCTATCCGTTCGACATGCGCTTCCTCGGCGCCGCCGCCACCCGCATCATCAACGAGGTGAAGGGCGTCAACCGCGTCGTCTACGACGTGACGAGCAAACCGCCGGGCACGATTGAGTGGGAATGATTCAGGCCCATCCGAACGCCGATAGCGCGCCACAACCTCGGTAACCCACCGAAGAACGACTTACTGCCGATTTCCCGATTTCCCTCCATGGCCTAATCCATTCAATCCATCTCCATTGCCACAGGGCGGTTACGCGCAGGGAAACGGCCGTCCGACGAGGCAGTCACATATTACCCGGATATAATTGACAAGAGATATTAATCCGGGTATTAATAGCGCATGCATTCTGGCGAGCGCGACATGTCCGATTTCCTGACCAAACCCTGTACGGCTTTCATCGGCCAACGATTGTTGTTTTCCGGCCCGCTGGCGGAGGCGGCCATTGCCGTCGCCCGGAACGTTGGGCCGGCGGAGACAGTCCTCGTATTCGACGATGCGACGGGCCGTATCATCGATCTCGATCTGCGCGGCAGCGATGCGGAGATTCTTGGGCGGTTGTCCGAGCACCCGGGCTCGTCCGTGGATCGGTCGCACCCCGACGCTGGCGCAACCGGCGCAGGGGCCAACGAGGACGGACAGAGGGGCCGCGGGCGGCCGAAACTGGGCGTGGTCGCCCGAGAGGTGACCTTGCTGCCGCGGCAGTGGGAGTGGCTGGCGGCTCAGTCCGGCGGGGCGTCCGCAACACTGAGGCGTCTCGTCGACGATGCCCGCAAGGCGGTCCATCCGCACCAGCAAAGACGAGCGGCGCAAGAAGCGGCGTATCGCTTCATGCTGGCGGCTGCCGGCGACTTGCCCGGCTATGAGGAGGCGACACGCTCGCTTTTCGCGGACGACCGCGCCTCGTTCGAAAAGCGGATCGCGCCGTGGCCGGAGGACATCCGCGCTTACGCCATGCGTCTTGCTTTCGGTTGTCCCACTCCGTCGGTCGGGGACCGGACGAAGGAGAAAAGCGCCGATGAACAGGTCTAAGCCGCTTTGTACAGCGAGCCGGGCACAGACTGCCGGCCGACTGTTCGGGCCCTCCCGAACGGGCACTCTCTTTGCCGATTGAAACAGGCGAAGCGTCGTCGCGCGAGGGGGCTGCACGACGCGGGCATTCGGCGGTTATTTATGGCGAGCGGCAGGATGCTGTTCTGGTCTCGGCATATTCGACGTCTCGAACACGCTGCACGACATCCAATCTTCCGCTCGTCCCGTTTACGACAATCCGGGTCACGGCGCTCTGTCGTCATCCATCGTCGATCCGAGACGACGTTCGCTCGTCCGAACGCGTCTTCCGGGCGACGGCTTGCGTCATCGACGATGCGCGACTGGACGATGCGCGACGAAGTAAATTCTCGCGCAGCGGCCAACACCGCGATCGCCGCTCGCGATGATACTGTGCTCTTGCAATCAGTTCGGCGTGCAATTGGCCGCGGTCAGTTTGGCAAGCCATCTTTTTCGGCCGCGCCGATCTGACGCCGGCCAAAACCCTGCGACTGCCCTGGGCTCGCCCATCCCGTCCTTGCCCGCAGGCCGCGCCACCGAGGTGAAAAACAGCATCCTCAGTTGTAGCCTCCGCGCATTATCGCGTAAAAATCGCTTGTTTGATCGAAAATTTCCGGTGAATCGATGAATTTTGCGAAGTTTGAAATCGCCTAAGATGGTACATAATGCCTAGGTCCAAAGTCGAAAGACACCCCGGGCTGGCCTAAGGCGTCTGGCAGACGACCGCGCCGGCACGGGAAACAACGCACAAAAACTCAAGGGGGAAGTGAATGATCAATCGCAGACAAGTTCTGATCGCCGGCGCCGTCGCCTCGGTCGGCCTGAAAGCGCCGGCCGTATGGGCGCAGGCCAGCAACGAAGTCGTCGTCGGCGTTCTCTTCCCGATGTCGGGTCCGAGTGCCCAGATCGGCATCGATGGTCGCTCCGCTGTCGAGACCGCGGTCGAGATCACCAATGGCGCCCACGACATCAACCTGCCCACGGCCAAGAATGCCGGGCTCGCCGGGCTGAACAACGCCAAAATCCGTCTCGTCTTTGCCGATCACCAGGGCGATCCGCAGAAAGGCCGCGCCGAGGCCGAGCGCCTGATCACGCAGGACAAGGTCTGCGCCATCGTCGGCGCCTATCATTCCTCGGTGTCCGCCACCGCCAGCATTTCGTGCGAACGCTACGAGACCCCGTTCGTCATTCCGGATTCCACGTCGCCCAACCTGACCAAGCGCGGGCTGAAGTACCAGTTCCGGACGACGCCGCATGACGAGATGTTTTCGATTGCGATGTTCGATTTCCTCGATGCGCAGCGCAAGGCCGGCAAGGACGTCAAGACGGTCGCGGTGTTCCACGAGGATACGATTTTCGGCACCGACTCCTCGAAGGTGCAGATCAAGCTTGCCCAGGAGCGCGGCTATCAGGTCGTCGCCCAGGTGAAGTATCGCGCCAACTCGCCCTCGCTCACCGCCGAGGTGCAGCAGCTCAAGAGCGCCAACGCCGACGTTCTTCTGCCGACGAGCTATTCGACCGACGCGATCCTGCTGGTGCGGACCATGGCGGAGCTCGGCTACAAGCCGAAGAACATCCTCGCGCAGGCGGCCGGCTTTGCCGACCAGGCGGGTTACGACGCGGTCGGCGACAAGCTCAACGGCCTGTTGTCGCGCGCGGCGTTCGC
>JBDHSY010000403.1:0-3378 GCA_039808405.1 Xanthobacteraceae bacterium | reverse complement strand
GTGCAGCTGATCGGCGGCATGGTGCTGCACGAGGGCGACATCGCCGAGATGAAGACCGGCGAAGGCAAGACGCTGGTGGCCACGCTCGCCGTCTATCTCAACGCGCTGGCCGGCAACGGCGTCCACGTCGTCACCGTCAACGATTACCTCGCCAGCCGCGACGCCGGCTGGATGGCGCAGATCTATTCGTTCCTCGGGCTCTCGACCGGCGTCATCGTCCACGGTCTCGACGACGTCGAGCGCAAGGCTGCCTATGCCTGCGACATCACCTACGGCACCAACAACGAATACGGCTTCGACTACCTGCGCGACAACATGAAGTACCGGCTGGAGGACATGGTCCAGCGCGGGCACCACTTCGCCATCGTCGACGAGGTGGACTCGATCCTGATCGACGAGGCGCGCACGCCGCTGATCATCTCCGGCCCGCTCGACGACCGCTCGGAGTTCTACAACACCATCGACACCTTCATCCCGCACCTCGACAAGACCGACTACGAGGTGGACGAGAAGCAGCGCACCGTGACGCTGACCGAAGGCGGCATGGAGAAGATCGAGACGCTGCTGCGCGAGGCGGGGCAGCTCAAGGGCGTATCGCTGTACGACGTCGAGAACGTCTCGGTGGTGCATCACGTCAACCAGGCGCTGCGCGCCCACACCCTGTTCCACCGCGACAAGGACTACATCGTCCGCAACGGCGAGGTGGTGATCATCGACGAGTTCACCGGCCGCATGATGCCCGGCCGGCGCTATTCGGAAGGGCTGCATCAGGCGCTCGAGGCCAAGGAGCACCAGCCGGTGCAGCCGGAGAGCCAGACGCTCGCCTCGATCACCTTCCAGAACTATTTTCGCATGTACAAGAAGCTCGCGGGCATGACCGGCACCGCGGCGACCGAAGCCGACGAACTGTTCGACATCTACAAGCTCGACGTGGTGGAAATTCCCACCAACCTGCCGATCGCCCGCCTCGACGAGGACGACGAGGTCTACCGCACGCAGACCGAAAAATACGCCGCAATCCTCGCCGAGATCGAGCGGGCGCATTCGCGCATGCAGCCGGTGCTGGTCGGCACCGCCTCGATCGAGAAGTCGGAAGTGCTGGCCGACTATTTGCAGAAGCACGGCTTCAAGCAGATCGACTTCACCGATCCGAAAGCGATGGACAAGCTCTATGCCGCCGCGCGCAGCGGCAAGCCGGCAAAGCTGTTCGCGGTGCTCAACGCCCGCTTCCACGAGCAGGAAGCCTATATCGTCGCCGAAGCCGGCGTGCCCGGCGCCATCACCATCGCCACCAACATGGCCGGCCGCGGCACCGACATCAAGCTCGGCGGCTCGCCCGACCTGCGCGTCGCCAAGGAAACCGCCGAGATCGAGGACGAGGCGAAGAAGGCGAAGCGCGCCGAGGCGATCAAGGCCGAGATCGAACGCTTCCGCGATATCGTGCTCAAGGCCGAGGAAGAGGTCGAGATCGAACCGGCCAAGGGCAACAAGCCGGCCAAGACGGTGATCAAGCCGGGCGGGCTCTACATCATCGGCTCCGAGCGCCACGAATCGCGGCGCATCGACAACCAGCTGCGCGGCCGCGGCGGCCGTCAGGGCGACCCCGGCCGCTCAAAATTCTTCCTGTCGCTCGACGACGACCTGATGCGCATCTTCGGCTCCGACCGCCTCGAATCGATGCTGACAAAACTCGGGCTCAAGGACGGCGAGGCGATCATCCATCCGTGGATCAACAAGGCGCTGGAGAAGGCGCAGCAGAAGGTCGAGGCGCGCAACTTCGACATCCGCAAGAACCTGCTGAAATACGACGACGTGCAGAACGACCAGCGCAAGGTCATCTTCGACCAGCGCGTCACGCTGATGAAAAGCGAGAGCGTCGCCGAGACCGTCGCCGACATGCGCCACAACTACATCGAGGACGTGGTCGCCAAGCATGTGCCGGAAAGCGCCTATCCCGAGCAGTGGGACACCGCCGGGCTCAAGGAGGAGCTCAACCGCGTGCTCGGCATCGACCTGCCGGTCGACGAATGGGCCAAGGAAGAAGGCATCGCCGACGAGGAACTGCTGACGCGCGTCGAAAGCCGTGTCGACGAGCACATGGCCGCGAAATCGGCGCAGTGGGGCCCCGACGTGATGCGCTACGTCGAGAAGACGCTGCTGTTGCAGACGCTCGACCAGCTGTGGCGCGAACACCTGATCATGCTGGAGCATCTGCGCCAGGTGATCGGCCTGCGCGGCTACGGCCAGCGCGACCCGTTGCAGGAGTACAAGGCGGAAGGCTTCCAGCTGTTCGAGGCGATGATCGCGCACATGCGCGAGGCGGTGACCGGCCAGCTGATGCGCGTCGAGATCGTGCCGCCGGACGAGCCGCCGCCGGAGATGCCGATCGAGGCGCACAAGCTCGATCCGACCACCGGCGAGGACGAGATGGCGTTCGCCGAGGTCTCGATGGTGCCGGCCGCCAATGCCGCCGTCGCGGCCGCGCGCGATCCGAAGAACCCCGCGACCTGGGGCAAGGTCGGCCGCAACGAAGCCTGCCCGTGCGGCTCTGGCAAGAAGTACAAGCACTGCCACGGCCGCTACGGCTGAGGCACCGTCATTGCCGGGCATAGCCCGTCGAAGGCGGGCGTGAACGCCCTTCGACCCGGCAATCCATTCCCCGCCCCGTCATTGCCGGGCATAGCCCGTCGAAGACGGGCGTGAACGCCCTTTTGACCCGGCAATCCATTTGTCTTCGGAAGATGGACACGCGGGTCAAGCCCGCGTGTGACGTGGAAGGATGGATGCCCGGATCAAGTCCGGCCATGACGAATCATGACATCCCGGCCAGCGCCGCATCGAGCCGCGCGGCCTCGATCTCAAAAATCTCCGGCGTCGCGGTGAACACCACGCCGGCGCGCACCGGCCGGCCGGGATGCAGCTTTTGCAGCACGGCGCGGTAGAGCGCGAGCTGGCGGACGTAAGCCTCGGGAATGGCGGCGGCGGCGCGCGGCGGAACGCGGTCGGTCTTGTAGTCGGCGATCAGCACGCCGTCGGTGGCGATCGCCAGCCGGTCGATCTGGCCGTGGACGCGCAGCGGCGGCAAGCCCTTGCGCGCGAGCCGTCCGACGATCGGCACTTCGGCGCGGCTGCCTTCGGCAAACAACATAGCAAAGCGCGGATCGGCGATCAGGGCCACCACCTCGTCGGCAAGCAGCTGGCGCAGCGCCTCGTCCCAGTCGCGCGCATGGCGGGCGAGAAACGCCTGCGCCTTGGTCATCCGCTCGCTTGCCGCGACATCGGGCAGCGATTGCAAAAGCCGGTGCGCCAGCGTGCCGCGCTGCCGCGCCGCCTCGTCCGCCGGCGCTCCGCGGCGGCCGCGCGCGGGGCCGGCATGCG
>JBDHSY010000402.1:0-3381 GCA_039808405.1 Xanthobacteraceae bacterium | reverse complement strand
ATGTTATCGGGACCAAGCTCGATCGCCAGCGATTTGGTGAAGCCGATCACGCCCCATTTCGCCGCCGCATAGGGGCTACGCATGGCGAAACCGAGCCGCCCGGCCGCCGACGAGATGTTGACGATCGAGGCATTGTTGCTTTGCCGCAGCAAGGGCACCGCGAGCCGCGCGCAGTTGAACTGCCCGGTGAGGCAGATCGCGACGCAGCGGTCCCAGTCCTCCGGGTGCATCTCCTCGACCTTTGCGGTCGGGCCGGCGATGCCGGCGTTGTTGACCAGCACGTCGAGGCCGCCGAGCGCGGCGGTTGCCGCCTCGAACATCGCGGCGACGGCGGCGCGGTCCGACACGTCGCAGCGGCTCGCCGTCAAGTGCGGATCGCTGTTGCCGAGGGCGGCCAGCGCCGCCTCGTCGACGTCGCACAGATGCACGCGCGCGCCTTCGCCGGCAAACGCGCGGGCGATGGCAAGGCCGATGCCGTTGGCGCCGGCGGTGACGAGAACGCGCAAACCCTTGATGGCGAGGTCCATGACAGCTCCGCAATGAAAGCGCTTCAATCGGGCAGGTTGCCGCGCGACAGGATGAAGTCGGATGCGCCCCTGATGTCGGCGGCGATGCCGGCGCGCGCCTTGTCCGGGTCGCGCTTGATGATCGCCGCCAGCACCTCGGCGTGCAGGCGCACCGCGCCGCCGGTGTGGATGCGTTCGGGGTTTCCGAGCAGATCGAGATTGATGACCGGGCCGACCTTGAGCCACAGCGCGCGGATGATGCCGGCCAGCGACGGCGACTTCGCCGCATGATAGACGGCGAAATGGAAGCGCTTGTTGACCTCGACGGCGTGCGGCAGGTCGGGCTCGCGCGACAGGCTTTCGGCGCGCATCGCCGCCTCGGCGGCGGCGATGGCCGGAATGTCGGCCTCGCTGCGCCGCTCGGCGGCCAGCGCCGCGGCGTGGCCTTCGATGACGATGCGGGTGGCGGTCAGGTCGCGGAATTGCGCCGCCGACATCACCGGCACGCGGATCGCGCGGTTGGGCGTGACCTCCAGCGCCTTGTCGGCGACGAGCCGCGATACTGCGGCGCGCACCGGCATGATCGAGACGCCCAGCGCCTCGGCGGCGCCGCGCAGCGACAGCCGCTCGCCGGGCGCGAGCCGGCCGGAAATCAGGTGTTCGGCCAGCCGCGCATAGGCCCGCTCGCCCAGCGTCAGCCGCTCCAGCGGCTCCTCCAGCACCAGCGCGGCAGGCACGTTCAAGGCGGCGTCTCCGGTTAAAACGATGGGCGCGCGAGAACGGGACTCGACAAGCATTCCATCTTTTGTCAGTCTATCCGTGATCACAGATCACGGCAAGCCAAGCAGCACTCGCCAGAACGGTGCGCGCCGAAAGCAACGAGAACGCCGCCAACGCGCGGCCACGACGGGGAGAGACATCCATGCCTGACACACCGCAGTTCACGCGCCGCCGCCTGTTGCAATCCGCCGGCGGCCTTGCGCTCGCCTCCAGCATCGCCGCGCCCTCGGTGCTGCTGGCGCAATCCGCCGACGTCATCCGCGTCGGCCACCTGACGCCGCGCACCGGCTTTCTCGGGCCGCTCGGCGAATACGGCGTGATGGCGATCGACCTCGCGGTCGAGGAGATCAACGCCAAGGGCGGCGTGATGGGCCGCAAGATCGAGCTTCTGAAGGAGGACTCGGTCAACCCGCAGACCGCCTCCACCAAGGCCGAGCGCATGATCGAGCGCGACAAGGTGGCCTGTATCATCGGCGAGATTTCGTCGGCCTCGTGCCTGACCATCGCCCAGGTGGCGCAGCGCACCAAGACGCTGTTCATCAACACCGGCGGCAATTCGGACGCGCTGCGCGGTGCGGACTGCAAGCGCTACATGTTCCACGTCGAGTCGCAGAACTCGATGTACGTCAAGACCGCCGGCCGCGCGCACCTGCGCGACGGGCTGGTGAAGGGCAAGAAGTGGTACTCGCTGACGGCCGACTACGCCTTCGGCCACGACCTCCTGAAAGTGTCGAAGCGCTTCATGGAAGCCAACGGCGGCCAGTTCGTCGGCGACGACCTGGTGCCGACCGATGCCGCCGACTTCTCGTCGTATCTTCTGAAGATCCGCGACGCCAAGCCGGACCTCGTGGTGATCAACCTCGCCGGCAACCAGATCACCAACTTCCTCAAGCAGTATGCCGAGTTCGGCCTGACCTTCCCGGTCGGCGGCTTCGGCTTCGATACGGCGCTGGCCTGGGCGGCCGGCAAGGGCAACTTCGTCGGCACCTGGCCGGTGGTGTGGCATCACCTGATCGAGACGCCCGGAACCAAGGCGTTCGTCGGCGCCTTCACCAAGAAGTACGGCAAGCCGCCGGAGAACCAGGCGTGGGGCGACTACATCGCCATGAAGATCGTGGCGCAGACCATCAACGACCTGAAGTCGCTGGACTCGCCGAAGTTCATCGAGCACCTCGAGAAGGGCGCCAAGTTCGATCTTTTGAAGACCCGCGAGGGCTATTTCCGCGCCTCCGACCACCAGCTCATGCACGAGATGTACACGGTGACGGCGCTGCCGGCCGACAAGGTGAAGAACCAGTGGGACATCTTCACCTCGGGCGATCCGGTGCCGGGTCCGGACGAGAGCCTGGAGGTGATCGCCGCGACCAAGGACGAAAACAGCTGCACCTTCCCGGCCTGATCGGAAGAGCCGCCGCTTTCTTCCCTCCCCCGCGAGCGGGGGAGGGATAGCCATCCTGTTTCTCAGCGGTCGCGCCATGCGTGGCGCGCCTGCTGCCATCCCGTCGCAGCAGAGGGCTCGCTTGTGTCCACCATGCTTCTGATGCAGCAGATCCTCAACGGGCTGCTCGACGGCGTGTACTATCTTCTGATCGCGCTCGGGCTGTCGCTGATTTTTTCGCTGGGCGGCATCGTCAATCTGGCGCACGGCGCGTTCTTCGCCATCGGCGCCTATCTGACGCTGGTGATCTCGCCCTATCTCGGCTTCGGCGGGGCGCTGGTATTGTCGCCGGTGCTGGTGGCGCTCCTGGGCATCCTGATCGAGCGCACGCTGTTTCGGCGGTTCTACCGCTCCGATCCCATCCTGTCGCTGCTGTTGACGTTCGGCCTCGCCATGGTGGCCGAGCAGGCGCTGCGCATGATCTTTGGCGCGCCGCCATTGTCCTATTCGATCCCGCAGGCGCTGCGCGGGCAGGTGGTGATCGGCAACTTCATCTATTCGTTCTACCGCGTGGTGCTGATCGGCATCGCGGTGGCCTGCGTCGCCGGACTATGGTTTCTGTTGCAGAAAACACCGTTCGGCCGCGTGGTGCGCGCCGGCGTGCAGAACCCGTACATGTTCGGCGCGCTCTGCATCGCGTTGCAGCCCTACATGGCC
>JBDHSY010000401.1:0-3422 GCA_039808405.1 Xanthobacteraceae bacterium | reverse complement strand
AAGGGCGAGCGCAGCCGCGCCAGCCACGACGTGGCGCTCGACCTGCGCACGCGGCTCAAGGAGGTGGCGCTGCCCGCCGGGACCGTGGTGAAGGTGGTCGAGCCGCCGCCGGGGCCGCCGGTGCTCGGCACGCTGCTCGCCGAAATCTACGGACCCGATCCGCAGACGCGGCGCGCGGTCGCCGCCAAGGTGCGCGAGGCGTTCGAGAGCGTGCCGTTCATCGTCGATGTCGAGGACAGCTTCCGCAACCGGCCGGAACGGGTGCGGCTCGCCATCGATCAGGACAACCTCGAATATTACCGCGTCGAACAGGGCGACGTGTACGATGCGATCCGCACGCTCGGCGCCGGCGCGACGGTCGGCTACTCGTTCCGCGGCGGCGGCCGCCAGCCGATCCCGATCCGCGTCGCGATGGCCAAGAGCGAGCGCGTCGTCAACGAGCGCACGCTGACGACGCCGGTGCCGGCCAACGCGCTGCCGGGCGACCGTGCCATCGTCGAGCTTGGCGATGTCGTCTCGGTGAGCCGCGAGCGCGCGTCCTATCCGATCTTCCGGCACAACGGCCGCGCCGCCGAGATGGTCACGGCGGAGCTGGCCGGCGCGTTCGAGGCGCCGGTCTACGGCATGCTCGCGGTGTCCGACGCCATCGCCAAAGCCGACTGGGGCGACCTGACGAAGCCCACGATCGCCCTGCACGGCCAGCCCGACGACGAGCGGCACCCGACGCTGCTTTGGGACGGCGAATGGGAGGTGACCTGGGTCACCTTCCGCGACATGGGCGCGGCCTTCATGGTGGCGATCCTCGGCATCTACATCCTCGTCGTCGCCCAGTTCGGCTCGTTCAAGCTGCCGCTCGTGATTCTGACGCCGATCCCCCTCACCTTCATCGGCATCATGTTCGGCCACTGGCTGTTCGGCGCGCCGTTCACCGCGACCTCGATGATCGGCTTCATCGCGCTGGCCGGCATCATCGTGCGCAACTCCATTCTGCTCGTGGACTTCATCCGCCATGCCCGCGCGCCCGGCCGGCCGCTGGTCGAGGTGCTGCTCGAGGCCGGCGCGATCCGCTTCAAGCCGATCCTGCTGACCGCGCTCGCCGCCATGATCGGCGCCGCCGTGATTTTGACCGACCCGATCTTCCAGGGGCTGGCGATCTCGCTGTTGTTCGGGCTCGCCTCCTCGACGGCGCTGACCGTGCTCGTCATTCCGGCGATCTATGTGGTGCTGCGCGGTGAGGCAGCCGTTCCGCCGACAAGCATCGGCGAGGCGAGTTGAGGTAAATGCCCTACCGTTCAGGTCAGCCGGCCGCGCCCGCGCCGGCGCGCCGGCCGACCGGCCGGACGCATGGCGACGTGCTTCAACCCTTCGGCCAGCGCCAGATAGACGATGCTGACGATGGCGATCATTGCCAGAACCAGCGGCGGCAGCGGGGCGAAACCGAAAAGCCGGCCGGCCGGGGTCAGCGCCAGCAGCAGCGCCACCGCAAGCGCGCCGAGAGAGCTCGCGACCAGCGCCGGATGAGGCCTGCTCAGCCACGGCGGCTTGACCGACCGGATGACGAAAATGACGAGAATCTGGGTGGCGATCGACTCCACGAACCACGCGGTCCTGAACACCTCGACGCTCGCGCCAAACCCCGCATAAAGCAGGGCGAACGTGGCGATATCGAACAGCGACGACAACGGCCCCATGATCAGCGTGAAGCGGAGCACGCTGCCCATGTCCCAGGCCATCGGCCGGGCGAGGTCTTCCCGATCGGCATCGTCGAACGGAATCCCGATCTCGGAAATGTCGTAAAGCAGGTTGTTGAGCAGAATTTGCAGCGGCGCCAGCGGCAGAAACGGCAGCGCCAGCGAGGCCAGCGCCATCGACAGCATGTTGCCGAAGTTGGAGCTCGTCCCCATGCGCACATACTTCATGATGTTGGCGTAGGTGCGCCGGCCCTCCGCGATGCCGTCGGCGAGCGCGCCGAGATCGGGCGCAAGCATGATGATGTCGGCCGCCTGACGCGCCACGTCCGTTCCGCCATCGACCGAAATCCCGACATCGGCCACGTGAATGGCCGGGGCGTCGTTGATGCCGTCGCCGAGGAAGCCGACCGTATGGCCGCGACGGCGCAAGGCGCGCACGATGCGGCTTTTCTGCTCAGGCGCGACCCGCACGAACAGGTCGGTCGCCTCCACGCGGGCCGCCAGCGCCGCGTCGGAGAGTTTTGCGATATCGTCGCCGGTGATCAGGCCGCGCGCCGGCAATGCAAGCGTCTCGACCAGATGCCGCACCACCGGCGCGGCGTCGCCCGATATCACCTTGACCCGCACGCCGGCCGCGCGCAGCCGCTTGACGGCGGCCGTGACCGACGCCTTGGGCGGATCGATGAAGCTGGCGCAGCCGACGAACGTGAGATCCGTCTCGTCGGATGGCGCGACCCTGGCGCAATCGGCAGCCATCGGCCGGCGCGCGACGCCGAGGAGGCGCAAGCCCTCGCGGCCCTTGGCGTCGAGCAGCGCGTCGATCCGCGCCCGCGTGGCGGTGTCGAGCGGCACCACCCTGCCGTCCGCCAGTTCGGCACGCGTGCACAGCGACAGCAGCGCCTCCGGCGCGCCCTTGGTCAGCAACTGGCGCTCGCCCTCGTGCTCCACCAGCACCGACAGGCGGCGGCGATCGAAATCGAACGGAACGTCGTCGATGCATCGATAGGCGCCGTCGTCCGCCTGCCCGACGGCGAGCAGCGCATCGTCGAAATTGCTGCGCGTGCCGCTGGCAAACCGGCTGTTGAGGCAAGCCAGTTGCGTGGTGCGCGCGCTGTCGGCGCCGTCGATGCCAAAACTGCCAGCGTGAACGATCCTGCCTTCCGTCAGCGTTCCGGTCTTGTCGGTGCACAGCACCTCCATGGCGCCGAGGTCATGGATAGCCGAGAGTCGCTTGACCACGACCCGGCGCGCGGCCACCCGCACGGCGCCGCGCGACAGGGTGACGGTCATGATCATCGGCAGAAGTTCCGGCGTGAGTCCGACGGCCAGCGCCACCGCGAACAGAAAACTCTCCAGCGACAGGCCGTGGCGCAGCAGCTGCGTGAGAAGCACGAACAGCACCAGAAACCCGGTCAGCCGCAGGATCAGCATGCCGAGCGCCTGCACCCCGCGCTCGAAAGCGGTCGGCGCGGTTTTCTCCTGGATCAGGCTCGCGATCTCGCCAAAGCGCGTCGCGGCGCCGGTCGCCACTACCAGCATCGTCGCCTGACCGCCGACCAGGCTGGTGCCGCCGAACAGGGCGTTGAAGGCGTCGGCCGGCGTCGTGCCTTCGGCCGGGCCGGGCCGCTTCTCGGCCGGGTACGGCTCGCCGGTCAGGATCGCCTCGTTGACGAGCGCGGCGCGGCTCGCCAGCACCACCCCGTCCGCCGGCACGAGGTCGCCGGCGCGCAG
>JBDHSY010000400.1:0-3428 GCA_039808405.1 Xanthobacteraceae bacterium | reverse complement strand
TTCGAGCGCGGGCTCGCTCGCATCGTCCGCCACGCCTTGCGGCTCACCCGCGCTTTTCGAAGACGCGGCGGCAGGCGCAACCGGTGGCGGAGCGATCGCCGGCGGCGCGTCGCGCAGCCCCTGCCAGGCATCGACGCCCTCGGCCGCGGCCGGACCGAAGCCACAGACGGCGACAGCGGCCACGCAGGCCAGCGCGGCCAGCGCCGGGCCGACCCCGCCCGGCCAGCGGGCGCGGGGGCCGTCGTCGGGGGCTGCAAGCGGGCCTGACACCGCACCTCTCCGGGCGTTCTGCCGGGGCCGCGCCGGCAATCAAAAAAACATTGCGATATCAGCTATCTGCCGGCGGCGCGCGACAGCCCGCCGCGGCCCTTGGGTGCGCGGCATGGTTAAGAAACCTAAAACGAGGATGGTTAACGCCGCGTTGCGGGCCGCGTGGCCTGTCCATCGCGCGGCCCCGGCCAACGTGCTATCACGCCGCCATGGACTCGAGAGGCGCGCGGCCCGGACGCGGCGCCGCCGGGCCGCAACCCTCTGCACGCCCTTGGACCCCGCCCATGACATCATCGCAACCGCGGCCCGCCGCGTCCCCGTCTCCGGACGCCGACATCGCCTCGGCGCTGCACACCTTCGAAGCGCAGGCGAGCGGCATCGCGGCGCTGGCAAGCGCGCTGCACGACGAGCTGGCGGCGGCCTTCGTCGCCGCGGTCAAATTGATGCGCGAGGCGAAGGGCCGGATAATCGTCACCGGCGTCGGCAAGTCGGGCCACATCGCCCGCAAGGTCGCCTCGACGCTGGCCTCGACCGGCACGCCGGCGTTCTTCGTCCACGCGGTGGAGGCGA
Source organism: Xanthobacteraceae bacterium (assembly GCA_039808405.1). Taxonomy (GTDB): domain Bacteria; phylum Pseudomonadota; class Alphaproteobacteria; order Rhizobiales; family Xanthobacteraceae; genus PRO6. The sequence goes on along the minus strand of JBDHSY010000400.1, from coordinate 2,588 downwards.
GCCACGGCGACCTCGGCATGATCACCGCCGACGACGTCATCGTGGCGCTGTCGTGGTCCGGCGAGAGCGTCGAACTGAAAGACCTCATCACCTATTCGCGCCGCTTCGGCATCGGCCTGATCGCCATCAGCGCCAATGCCGGGTCGACGCTGGCGCAGGCCGCCGACGTCGCGCTGACGCTGCCGAAGGCGCGCGAGGCGTGCCCGCACAACCTCGCCCCCACCACGTCGTCGTTGATGCAGCTCGCGCTCGGCGACGCGCTCGCGGTGGCGCTGCTGGAAGGGCGCGGCTTCACCTCGGTCGATTTCGGCGTATTTCATCCGGGCGGCAAGCTCGGCGCCAACCTCAAATTCGTCCGCGACCTGATGCACACCGGCAAAGCCATCCCGCTCAAGCCGCTCGGTACCCCGATGTCGGAGGCGCTGGTGGAGATGTCCTCGAAAAGTTTCGGCTGCGTCGGCATCGTCGACGGCGGGGGCAGCCTCGTCGGCATCGTCACCGACGGCGACCTGCGCCGTCACATGCGGCCCGACCTGATGACCGTGCCGGTCGACGACATCATGACGAAGAACCCAAAGACCATTGGCGCCGACGCGCTGGCCGGCCGCGTGCTCGACATCCTCAACTCGTCGAAGATCACCGCGCTGTTCGTCACCGACGGCACCCGGCCGGTCGGCATCGTGCACCTGCACGACGTGCTGCGCACCGGCGTCGTCTAATCTACGGATTCGCGCAGCCGCGCGTCCACCAGGAGCCGTCCGAGCCAGTCGCGCACCTCGTCGGGCGAGGCGAAATATCCGGCGACGCCCTTGGCGACGCGGCCGACCGAGAACGCAAGCCCGTCGAAATCCGCCATGATGGCGAACACCGACTCGTCGGTCACGTCGTCGCCGATGAACACCGGACGCCGCCCCGCGAACGGCGCATGCGCCATCAGTTCGCGCGTGCCGGTGGCCTTGGTCAGCCCCGCCGGCTTGATCTCGCACACCGCCTTGCCGGGCAGCACCTCGACCGGCGCGTTGGGCAGATCGGCGCGGATCGCGGCGACCGCATCGTAGATCGCCTGCTCGGCATGCGGCGCCAGCCGGAAATGCAGCGCCAGCGAATATCCCTTGTCCTCGACGATGATGTCGGAATCGAGCGCGGCGATTTTGGCGAAGCGGCGCTTGAGATCGCCATCCATCGGCGGCGCGGCCACCGCCACCGCCTCCTCGCCGATGGCAAGCCGCATCTCCGCGCCGTGGCCGCCGACGGCGGGAAAGCGCGCCGCGCCGAACAGCCAGTCGATATCGGCGAGCGAGCGGCCGGACACCAGCGCCAGCGCCCCCGACATCCGCGCCATCAGCTTCTCCAGCGTCTCGGGCAGGCCGGGCGGCACCACGACCTCGCGCGGGGTCGGCGCGAGATCGAGCAGCGTGCCGTCGATATCGAGCAGCAGCGCGCAGTCGGCGTCGCGCGGAATGGCGGCGCCGGGCGGGCAAAGGGCGGATCGCGGTGCGGTGTCGGACATGGCCTCTTTCGGTTGTCAGCGCAAATCGGGGGGCTCGACCCGCGCCAGCGGCGGGGCGACGTCCTCGAGCGGCCGGCGCTCGGCCGCGATGCCGTAGCGCCAGGCCACGCCGGCGGCCACGATCATCAAAGCGGCGCCGAGAGCATAGCCCGCAAACACGCTGCCGCGCGAGCCGGTCTCGATCAAAACGCCGAACAGCGCCGGCCCGACGACGCCGCCGATGCCGGTGCCGACCGCGTAGAACACCGCGATCGCGAGCGCCCGCATCTCCAGCGGAAAGGTCTCGCTCACGGTGAGATAGGCGGCGCTTGCCGCGGGCGAGGCGAAAAAGAAGATCACCATCCAGCAGATGGTCTGCGTCTGCGCATCGAGCACGCCGGCGGCGAACAGATAACCGGACAGCGCCAGCAGCACGCCGGACACGCTGTAGGTCAGCGCGATCATGACGCGGCGGCCGACGGTATCGAACAGCCGGCCGAGCAGCAACGGCCCGAGGAAGTTGCCGGCGGCGAACGGCAGGATGTACCAGCCGACGCGGTCGGCCGGGATGCCGTAGAAATCGCCGAGCACCAGCGCATAGGTGAAGAAGATCGCGTTGTAGAAGAACGCCTGCGCGGCCATCAGCGTCAGCCCGACCAGCGAGCGGCGCCGGTAGCGGACGAACAGGACCTCGGCCACTTCGCGCAGCGGCGTGTGGTGGCGCATCCGCAAGACAATCCGCGACCGCGCCACATCGTCCGCTGCGTGCGGCCTCGCGACCTGCTCGATGGCGGCGGCGATGCGCGCAGCTTCCTCGGGGCGGCCATGGGTGATGAGCCAGCGCGGACTCTCCGGAATCCAGAAGCGCATGACGAACACCACGAGGCCGAGCACGGCGCCGGTGAAGAAAGCCAGGCGCCAGCCGATATCGGGCGCGAACAGCGTGGGATCGAGCAGCACGATGGCCGCGACCGCGCCGAGCGCGGCGCCGAGCCAGAAGCTGCCGTTGATGACGAGATCGGTGAAGCCGCGATAGCGCGCCGGAATCAGTTCCTGAATGGTGGAGTTGATCGCGGTATATTCGCCGCCGATGCCGGCG
>JBDHSY010000399.1:0-3430 GCA_039808405.1 Xanthobacteraceae bacterium | reverse complement strand
CGGCCGATCCAGCCGGTGACGCGCGAGACGCGTTCCGAGGCGGTGCGGAGGAAGGTCAGGCCGGTCGCGAGCGTGCTCATCGACATGGCGGGCTACGCCGACGCCACCAGGCGATAGCCGATGCCGCGCACCGCCTGCAAGAACAGCGGATTGGCCGGGTCGCGCTCGATCTTGCGGCGCAGCCGGTTGATCTGCACGTCCACCGCGCGCTCGTTGACGCTGGTGCCGTTGCCGGTGAGGTCGAGCCGCGGCACCGTGTCGCCGCGCGCATTGGCGAGGATGCGCAGCATCTCGCGTTCGCGGTCGGTCAGGTGCACCACCTCCTCGCCGTTGCGCAGTTCGCCGCGCTCGACGTGAAAGACGTAAGGGCCGAACGCCACCGTCTCCAGCGGCTCGACCGCCGCCGGTGTCGCGCGCCGCAGGATGTTGGCGATGCGCAGCACCAGTTCGCGCGGCTCGAACGGCTTTGCCACGTAGTCGTCGGCGCCGATCTGCAAGCCCTCGATGCGGGCCTCCGCCTCGTGGCGCGCCGTCAGCATGATGATCGGCACGCCGGAGTGCGCGCGCAGCGCCCGCGCCAGCTCGAAGCCGGTTTCCCCCGGCATCATGATGTCGAGGATCAGCAGATCGAAATCGAGGCTGACCAGTTTGGCGCGCGCGTCGGCGGCGCTCATCGCAGTGGTGACGCGATAACCCTCGTTGGCCAGAAAGCGCGACAGCAGATCGCGGATGCGGCGGTCGTCGTCGACCAGCAGAAGGTGCGGCGCGTCGTCGGCCGGCCTGACCCTCGCGCGCGCCCCTGAGCCTGTCCCGGTCACTCCTTCGCCTCCTGCGGGCCCGCGCCTTGCGCAACATCTGGTGCGAGGCCGAGCAACTGCTCGAGCACCTTGTCGGGGTTGTCGCGGTCGATCATGGCGCGCAGGAAACGGCGCACCGCCGCGCTCTCGGCCGGCGAAAAACCCGCAAGCGCGGCATCGATACGCGCGGTCTGCAACGTGACCAGCCGCTCGACCAGCGTCTCGCCTTTCGCGGTGGCATAAAGAAGGCGCTGGCGGCGGTCGGCATCGCCTTCCTTCTGGACGATGTAGCCCTCGTCGAGAAGCTGCTTGAGCACGCGCCCGAGCGACTGCTTGGTGATGCGCAGGACGCCGAGCAGATCGGCCACCTTCAGCCCCGGATAGCGGGAGACGAAATAGACGACGCGATGGTGGGCCCGGCCGAAGCCGAACGTTTCCAGCACATGGTCGGCATCGCCGACGAAATCGCGGTAGGCGAAGAACAGAAGCTCGATGATGTCCCACCGCAACCCTTGCGCCGGAGCGTCGGGTGCCGGCCCGGAACCGCCCTGCACGGCGTTCAGGGCAGCATTGACATTTATGTCAGCCATATTGACGTATTTCGGGTCCAATGTTACAAAACGCCCGGTCGCTACGAAATATTCGTATAACGCACCGTGCCGATCATCCGATCCGGGCGGGCGCCGCCGCCACAAGTTTCGCCCGCAAGATTGCGAAGCGCAGCCTTGCGAAACATACTGGAGTTCGCGCCTTCCGCCAAAGCGGAAACCGGCCCTCGGACCGGCGGGGCAGACCCCAGACCTGAAGATCGACCAGCCCCGCCACTTTGCGTGGACTGCACAAAAGCCGGGAGAGCATCCATGGGAGTTCCGTTCGATACAACCGATGGCGCGATCGGGTCGAAATTCGCTATCCGGCCGGCGGCCAGTCCCACGCCCGAGGCCGAGCGCGCGGCAAAACTCGCCAACCCCGGCTTCGGCCGCATCTTCTCCGATCACATGGCCGTGGTCCGCTACAGCCAGGGCAAAGGCTGGCACGACGCGCACGTCGCGGCCCGCAGCAATTTCTCGCTCGATCCCGCCGCCGCCGTGCTGCACTACGCGCAGGAGATTTTCGAGGGCCTGAAAGCCTACAAGCGCGACGACGGCGGCGTGAACCTGTTTCGCCCGGACGCCAACGCGCGGCGCTTCCGCGCCTCGGCCGAACGCATGGCGATGGCGCCGTTGCCGGAGCCGGTGTTCATCGAGGCGGTCGAGCAGCTGGTGAAGATCGACCGCGCCTGGATTCCCGGCGGCGAGGGCAGCCTCTACCTGCGGCCGTTCATGATCGCCAACGAGGTGTTCCTCGGCGTCAAGCCGTCGGCCGACTACATCTTCGCGGTGATCGCCTCGCCGGTCGGCTCCTACTTCAAAGGCGGCCCGGCGCCGGTGTCGATCTGGGTGTCGGAGACCTACACGCGCGCCGCGGTCGGCGGCACCGGCGCGGTCAAGTGCGGCGGCAACTACGCCGCGAGCCTGCGCGCGCAGGCCGAGGCGATCGATCACGGCTGCGACCAGGTGGTGTTCCTCGATGCGGTCGAGCGCCGCTATGTCGAGGAGCTGGGCGGCATGAACATCTTTTTCGTGTTCGACGACGGTTCGCTGGTGACGCCGCCGCTCGGCGCCATCCTGCCCGGCATCACGCGGGATTCGATCATGGCGCTGGCCAAGGAAGCCGGCACGCCGGTGCGCGAGGCGCCCTACACCATCGACCAGTGGCGCGCTGACGCCGCCAGCGGCAAGCTGAAGGAAGCCTTCGCCTGCGGCACCGCGGCCGTCATCTCGCCGATCGGCAAAGTGTGCTCGACCCACGGCGACTTTTCCATCGGCGGCGGCGCCGCCGGCCCGGTCGCGATGGGCTTGCGCAAAAAGCTGGTCGATATCCAGTACGGCCGCGCGGCCGATACGCACGGCTGGATCAAAAAGGTGTTTTGATCAGGCGAGGCGAACTTCGGGCCGTCCCGCCTCGGCGCGTCCGACGATCGCGGCTTTGGCGAAGCCGGCCGCCTTCACCCTGGCGAGCACGCCTTGAGCGGCGGCCGCCTCGCAGGCGATCAAAAGCCCGCCGGAGGTCTGCGGATCGGTCAACAGATCGCGGCGCCACGCCGGCATCTCCGCCGGCAGCACGATGGACGCCCCGTAGCTCGCCCAGTTGCGCTTCGAAGCGCCGGTGACGAACCCTTTTTGCGCGAACGCCGCCGCGTGCGCGAACAGCGGCACCTCGGCCGCGTCGATGACCAGCGACAGCCCGGATTCGCGCGCCATCTCGTAAGCGTGGCCGAACAGGCCGAAGCCGGTCACGTCGGTGACGGCGTGAACCGCGGGATCGGCCGACAGCTCGCCGCCGATGCGGTTCAGCTGCGTCGTCGAGGCGACCATTTCGGCATAGCCGTCGCCGTCCAGTTCGCCGCGCTTGAGCGCCGCCGAATAGATGCCGACGCCGAGCGCCTTGGTCAGGATCAGCGCATCGCCCGGCTTGGCGTCGGCGTCGCGGCGCACCTCGTCGCGGCGGCAGATGCCGATCACCGCCAGCCCGTAGATCGGCTCCGGCGCATCGATGGAATGGCCGCCGCCGATGGGAAAGCCGGCGTCGGC
>JBDHSY010000398.1:0-3441 GCA_039808405.1 Xanthobacteraceae bacterium | reverse complement strand
CAAATACCTCGCCGCGCAGCGCGACATGGAGGTGTGGTTTGCGCCGATCGCCGGGACGCGGGTGCTGGTGCCGTTCAAGGTGACGATCCCGACGCCGCTCGGCACCGGGATGCTGGAGGCGACTGAATTCGTCGTCAGCGCCACGGTGGCCCAGGGCACCTCGCGCACGCACTGACCGGGGCGGTCGCCGTCGTCGTTTCGTCGGCTACTCCCTGACTCTCAAGAATCCGGTTGACTCGAAGCCGGTTCGGAGTCCGTCGCGGCGTTAACGGAACGAGCGCGGATCGGCCGCAAACGGGCCGGCGCAACCCATGATGTGGGGTTGTATTGGCGCGAAAGGTGCACATCTTGCGGGGAACGAAGCGGAACACGGTCCGGGTCGGTGATTCGGCCGCGTTTCGTTCGGGGCTCGTTCCGAATGTTAAATTGCGCGACGCGACCCGTCGCATTATGGCACAGGCGGTGGCCGGCGATTTGCATTTCCGGGCTCCGGCATGATCTGATCGGCGGGCGCGCGATGCGCTTCGCCCAGTCGACTGACCGCACCACCGACCGCGTACCGGCGACGCGACGATCGCCTCGGGACTTCCTGATTTCATGATGTCTTTTCCTTCAGCGGGCGGCCGCGCACCCGGCGCCGGCGTCACCGCGGTCCTGGGGCCGACCAATACCGGCAAGACCTTCCTCGCCATCGAGCGCATGCTGGCGCATTCCTCCGGCGCCATCGGCCTGCCGTTGTGGCTCCTGGCGCGCGAGGTCTACAACAAGGTGGCCGCGCGCGCCGGCAGCGACGCCGTGGCGTTGATCACCGGCGAGGAGAAGATCAAGCCGCGCGAGCCGCGCTACGTCGTCTCGACGGTCGAGGCGATGCCGCGCGACCTTGATGTCGCGTTCCTCGCCATCGACGAGGTCCAGCTCGCCGCCGATCTCGAGCGCGGCCACGTCTTTACCGACCGCGCGCTGCGCTATCGCGGCCGCGAGGAGACGCTGCTCTTGGGCGCGGCAACGATGCGGCCGCTGATCGAGAAGCTGCTGCCCGGCGTCAGCATCGTCACGCGGCCCAGGCTGTCGCAGCTGGCGTTCGCCGGCGAGCGCAAGATCACCCGGCAGCCGCGCCGCACCGCCATCGTCGCCTTCTCCGCCGACGAGGTCTACGCCATCGCCGAGTTGATCCGCCGCCGCCACGGTGGCGCCGCGGTGGTGATGGGCTCGCTGTCGCCGCGCACGCGCAACGCGCAGGTCGAGCTGTTTCAATCCGGCGACGTCGATTATCTCGTCGCCACCGACGCCATCGGCATGGGGCTCAATCTCGACGTCGATCACGTCGCCTTTGCCTCCGACCGCAAGTTCGACGGCTACCAGTTCCGCCGCCTGACGCCGGCGGAGTTCGCGCAGATCGCCGGCCGCGCCGGCCGCGCCTCGCGCGACGGCACCTTCGGCACCACCGGGCGTTGCGAGCCGTTCGAGCCGGAACTGGTCAATGCGTTGCAGAACCACGCCTTCGACAGCGTGAAGATTTTGCAGTGGCGCAATTCGGACCTGGATTTTTCCTCGCTCGGCGCGCTCGAGGCCGCGCTGGCGCGGCCGCCGAATCGGGAGGGGCTGACCGGCGCCCCGCCGGCCGACGACGTCCGCGTGCTGGCGCACGCCGCGCGCGACGAGACGGTGCGGCGGCTGGCGCAAGGCGCGCAGGCGGTGGAGCGGCTGTGGGACGCCTGCCAGATTCCCGACTACCGCAGGCTGTCGCCGGCGGCGCACGCCGAACTGGTGACGACGCTTTACGACTTCCTGATGCGCAAGGGGCGCATCCCCGACGACTGGTTCGCCGCGCAGGTGGCGCAGGCCGACCGCACCGACGGCGGCATCGACACCCTGTCGGCGCGGATCGCCCAGGTCCGCACCTGGACCTTCGTCGCCAACCGGCCGGACTGGCTCGCCGACCCCGCGCATTGGCAGGACACCTCGCGCGGGGTTGAGGACAAATTGTCAGATGCCCTGCACGAACGGCTCACGGAGCGTTTCGTTGATCGCCGGACCAGTGTATTGATGCGCCGGTTGCGGGAAAACGTCATGCTGAATACCGAGATCGGAAAGACCGGCGAAGTCGTCGTCGAAGGCCACACCATCGGCCGTCTCGACGGGTTCATGTTCGCGCCCGAGGCGGCGGAGGCCGGCTCCGACGCCAAGGCCTTGCAGGCGGCGGCGCAGAAGGCGCTGGCCGGCGAGATTGACGCCCGCGCCGAGCGGCTCGCGGCCGCGCCCGACGATCAGCTCGTGCTGGCGTCCGACGGCGTGCTGCGCTGGACCGGCGATGCGGTCGGCCGGCTGATGGCCGCCGACGAGGTGTTGCATCCGCGCGTGCGCATTCTCGCCGACGAGCGGCTGACCGGCGCGGCGCGCGACGCGGTGCAGGCGCGGCTCGACCTGTGGCTGGCAACGCACATCCAGAAGCTGCTCGGGCCGCTGTTCGACCTCGCCAAGGCCGAGGACATCACCGGCATCGCCCGCGGCATCGCCTTCCAGCTCGTCGAAGCGCTCGGCGTGCTGGAGCGGCAGAAGATCGCGGCCGAATTGAAGGACCTCGACCAGCCTTCGCGCGCCACGTTGCGCAAATACGGCGTGCGCTTCGGCGCTTACCACATCTACATCCCGACGCTGCTCAAGCCCGGCGCCCGCGCGCTCGCCTCGCTGTTGTGGGCGATCCGGCAGGACGCTATCGACCTGTCGGCGCTGACCGGCGCACAGCAGCTTGCCGGCAGCGGCCGCACCTCCTTCGCCGCCGATCCGGCGCTCAATCGCGACGCCTACCGTGCGCTCGGCTATCGGCTGGCCGGCGACCGCGCGGTGCGGGTGGACATTCTGGAGCGGCTGGCCGATCTCATTCGCCCGGCACTGGCCTGGCGCGAGGGTACGGCGGGCGAGAAGCCGCCGGGCGCGTTCGATGGGCGCGGGTTCGTGGTGACGCAGGCGATGACGTCGCTTGCCGGTTCGGCCGGCGAAAGTTTTGCCTCGATCCTGAAGTCGCTCGGCTATCGCATGGAGCAGCGCGCGCCCCTGCCGGAGCCGCCGCCCGTGCAAGCGGCTGCACCTGCGCCGGAGGAAGCGCCGGCGGCGGAAACACCGCCCGCGTCCGACGCCGCGGGCGAGGCTCTGCCCGATGCCGCCGAGCAGCCGGCGGCTGTCGAGGCAGCAGCCGACGCGTCGCAACCGGACAGCGCAGCCGACAACGACGTGGCCGCCGTGGCGGGGAGCGTAGAGGCTCCGGCGTCCGCCGGACCTCAGCAGACCGTCGAGCCCGCGCCGTCACCGGACGAACCGGCCCCGCAGGTCCTTGCATCGGACGATGCGGCGCCGGCCGAACGGGCCGATGCCGAGCTGGCCGATGCCGCCGATCCGGCCGAGGTGGCCGCCGCCGCCGCCGCGCCCGTGCCGACGCAAGCT
>JBDHSY010000397.1:0-3445 GCA_039808405.1 Xanthobacteraceae bacterium | reverse complement strand
TAGGCCTCGGGCTCCTCATCGGCGTGACGCTCACCATGGCCGGCGTGTATCGCGGCATGGTCGACGACGGCAAGGCGCTCCTCGACAACAGCGGCGCCGACCTGTGGGTCGTGCAGCAGGACACGCTCGGGCCCTACGCCGAATCGTCGAGCGTCTTCGACGACCTCTGGCGTGACATCCGCACCATGCCCGGCGTCGCGCAGGCGGCCAACGTCACCTATCTCACCATGCAGGTCGGCAAGGGCGACGAGGACGTGCGCGCGCTGGTCGTCGGCATCGCGCCCGGCGGTTCGGGCGAGCCCGGCTGGCCGCCGTACCTCGTCGCCGGCCGGCACATCACGCGCGGCCACTACGAGGCGGTCGCCGACATCGGCACCGGCGCGCGCCTGGGCGACGTGCTGAAGATCCGCCGCAACCACTACACCGTGGTCGGCCTCACGCGGCGCATGGTGTCGTCGTCCGGGGATCCCATGGTGTTCATCCCGCTCAAGGACGCGCAGGAAGCGCAGTTCCTCAAGGACAACGACGCCATCCTGATGCAGCGCCGCCGCACCGAAGCCAATCCCGCCTTCAACCGGCCGGGCGTGCCGGGCCTCGTCGATGCGGTGGTGGCCTCGCAGACGAGCAACAGCTACGTCAATGCGATCCTGGTGCGCCTGCAACCGGGCGTCGCGCCAACGGACGTGACCGAGCGCATCCGCCGCTGGAAGCGCCTCACCGTGTACGACCGCGCGCAGATGGAAGACATCCTCGTCGGCAAGCTCATCGCCACCTCGGCTCGGCAGATCGGCATGTTCCTCGTCATCCTCGCCTTCGTGAGCGCAGCGATCGTCGCCTTCATCATCTACACGTTGACGATGGACAAGATCCGCGAGATCGCGGTGCTGAAGCTCATCGGCACGCGCAACCGCACGATCGCGTGGATGATCATGCAGCAGGCGCTGGTGCTCGGCGTGATCGGCTTCGTGGTGGGCAAGATCGCGGCGACCTTCGCCGCGCCGATGTTCCCGAAGTACGTGCTGCTGGTGCCGATCGATTCGATCCTGGGCTTTGCCGCCGTGCTCGCGATCTGCGTGCTGGCCAGCATCGTCGCCATCCGCGTCGCGCTGCAGGTCGACCCGGCGCAGGCGATCAGCTAGCGGGCTCGTTCACGCCATGCATACGAGCAGCTTGCAAGGCATCGACCGATCGTAGCCATGGGCAAGGGCGGGATCCGCATCGAGCGTCTGGCCAAGCGCTTCGGCAGCGGCGACACCGCCGTCCTCGCGTTGAAGGACGCGAACATGGAGGTGGCGCCCGGTGAGGTGGTGGGGTTGATCGGTCCCTCGGGCTCGGGCAAGAGCACGCTGCTGAAGTGCCTCGGCGCGGTGATCGATCCCAGCGCGGGACGCATGATCCTCGACGACACCGTGATCTACGACGACGGCTGGAAGGTGCGCGACCTGCGCGCGCTGCGTCGCGACCGGATCGGCTTCGTGTTCCAGGCGCCCTACCTCATTCCCTTCCTCGACGCGACCGACAACGTGGCGCTGCTGCCGATGCTCGCTGGCGTGCCCAACGACGAGGCGCGCGGGCGGGCACGCGACCTCCTCGCCGCACTCGACGTCGCGCACCGCGCGCAGGCGATGCCGGCGCAGTTGTCCGGGGGCGAACAGCAGCGCATCGCCATCGCCCGTGGCCTCGTCAATCGCCCGCCGGTGATCCTCGCCGACGAGCCGACCGCGCCGCTCGACTCGGTGCGCGCGATGGCGGTGATCCGCATCCTCAACGACATGGCAAAGCGCTTCGCGACCGCGATCATCGTCGTCACCCACGACGAGAAGATCATCCCGACCTTCAAGCGGATCTACCACATCCGCGACGGCGTGACGCAGGAGGAGGCAGGGGAGGGACGAAGCTTCGAGTAGGGCCTGACGCGCTCAGTTCGCGCCGGCCGGCGGCGGGGTGCCCGGCGGCGGATACGCGGATGGCGGATATGCGGTCCCGCCCGGCGGCACGATCGTCAACGGCGGTCCGGGCTGGACCGGCCCCGGCGGCGTGCCGTAACCCGCAGTGGGCGCGACAGCCGGCAACGCCGACAAGGACGAACCCGACGGTGACGCCGCGGCGGTAGCCGCCGACGGCGGCGCGAGGCGCGGCGCCGGTACGCGGGCACCGTTGCCCGGGGTCGTCGCGTAGCCGCCCGCACCCGGTGTCGTCGCATAGCCGTTGGCGACCGGCGCACCTGCCGGCGGTGCGGGCGCGGCATAGCCCGACGGGGTCTGCCAGCCACCCGACGGTGACGACGATCCGAGATTCGGCGGTGGGGTATTGGGTGGCGGAATCGCCGGGACCGCCCGTTGCGGCGGCGCGCGCATCGCGACGCGACCCGGAATCTGGTGACCGTTGGCGTACATGCACTGCAGGTACGCCGCGTCGTAGCGCCGTTGCGCTTCCTGCGCGCTGAAGCCCGCGGCATTGGCTCCGGCCGCGCTGCCGAAGAGTAGCCCGGTGCCGGCACCCCAGGCCGCGGCCTCGCCGGCATTGCCGTACGCCGAGCCCATGATGGCGCCGGCGGCCGCGCCGATCGCCGCACCGACGAGCGCGCTCGCCGCGGCACTCTGCGCAGCGGCGTCCTGCGGACTCACCCCGACCGACGACTGCGCGTACTGCTGGCACATCGCCTGATCCGCCTGGAACTGCGGCAGGGTTGCCTGCGGTCCGGGCAACACGAGAACGCCCGGGCCGCTCGGCACCGTGGCGCAACCGGCGAGCAGCGCCACGGCAACCGCCGCCGCGACCGCAAGGCTGGGCGGCGCGCACCTCGGCGATCGCGCGGGCACGCCGACGGTCATGTCGACGCCGGCACGGGTCATCGGAGCCATCGGAGCGTCTCCGTCACGAATGAGCATGGCCATCGGCGCCATCACCCGCCCGATCCCGGCGGTACCGATTGCGGCGTTACCGTGATCCACGGTCGACTGCAGTTTTGCACATAGGGGAAGTAGCCCGCGGGCTCGGTGCAGTAGTACCACAGCGTCGGTGCCGGTGCCGGCGCCGGTTGCGAGATGAAGGTCGTCTCCGGCTGTACGACGGCCGGTGCGGCAACCCAGCTGCCGGTCGTCCAGGTCGAATCCCAAACAGTGGGCACGCCAACGCTTACACCGATAGTAGGCGCCCACCAACCATTCCAGCCCCAGCCTGGACCCCAACCCCAACCCGGTCCCCAGGACGCGCCCCACCAGCCGCCTCGCCACCCATTCCAGCCCCACCCCCAGCCGGGATGCCAGCCCGCGTTCCAACCCGGCGGTCGACCATTCCAACCGTGGTTCCAGCCGCCGCCCCAACCGGGTCGCGAGCCGTTCCACGAACCGCCGCCCTGCCAGGAACCGCCGCCCCAGCCGGGTCGCGAGCCGCCCCACGAGCCGCCGCCCTGCCAGGAGCCGCCGCCTCGTCCGGAACTGCC
>JBDHSY010000396.1:0-3447 GCA_039808405.1 Xanthobacteraceae bacterium | reverse complement strand
GAAGCCGATCAAAAACACCCCGAGCACCACGTAGTACAGCACCGTGGAGTTGGACAGGTCGAGGAAGCCGAACATCTTGCCCTGCGGCACGCCCTGGATGCCGTCCTCGCCGTGGGTGAACGGCGCCTGCAGGTAGATGAAGTAGATGAGCTGCGACAGCGCCAGCGTGATCATGGCGAAGTAGATGCCGAGCCGACGGATGGCGACGTAGCCGGTGATCACCGACAGGGCGAACGAGGCGGCCGAGCCGGTCAGGATCGCGAACTCCGGCGGAAACCCCCACTCCTTGCTGGCGTGGGCGCTGACATAGCCGGCGGTGCCGAGGAACATGGCGTGGCCGAACGACAACAGCCCGCCATAGCCGATCAGCAGGTTGAAGGCGCAGGCGAACAGCGCGAAGCACAGGGCCTGCATCACGAAGAACGGATAGATGTTGCTGAACGGCACCAGCAGCAGCAGCACCGTCATGATGACGAAGCCGGTCGCCTCGTCGCGCGCCGCCCGGATCGCCACCGGTGTGCGTGGATCGCTCGTGATGGAGGTCATGTCAGGTCGCCCGCCCCGTCAGGCCGGTCGGCTTCAACAGCAGCACCAGCACCATGAACACGAAGACCACCGTATTGGAGGCCTCCGGATAAAAATACTTGGTCAGTCCCTCGATCACCCCGAGCGCGAAGCCGGTGATGATCGAGCCCATGATCGAGCCCATGCCGCCGATCACCACCACCGCGAACACCACGATGATCAGGTCGGCGCCCATCAGGGGCCGCACCTGGTTGATCGGCGCCGACAGCACGCCGGCGAGCGCCGCCAGCCCGACGCCGAAGCCGAAGGTCAGCGTGATCATGCGCGGCACGTTGATGCCAAAGGCACGCACCAGCGTCGGGTTCTCGGTGGCCGCGCGCAGGTAGGAGCCGAGCTGCGTACGCTCGATCAGATACCAGGTCAGCAGGCACACCACGAGCGAGAAGATCACCACCCAGCCGCGGTAGATCGGCAGGAACATGAAGCCGAGATTGACGCCGCCCTGCAATTCGGCGGGGATGGCGTAAGGCAGGCCCGAGGAGCCGAAATAATTCTGGAACAGGCCCTGCAGGATCAGCGCCACGCCGAAGGTCAGGAGCAGGCCGTAGAGGTGGTCGAGCCCGGTCAGCCATTGCAGCAGCGAGCGCTCCATCAGGATGCCGAACAGCCCGACGATGATGGGAGCGATGATCAGCGCCGGCCAGTAGCCGATCCCGAAGACGTTAAGCAGGAAGTAGGCGCAGAACGCGCCCATCATGTAGAGCGCGCCGTGGGCGAAGTTGATCACGTTCAGCATGCCGAAGATCACGGCAAGGCCGAGGCTCAACAGCGCATAAAACGAGCCGTTGATCAGACCGACAAGCAACTGCGCGGAAAGGGCCTGTATGTTCATTGGTCGTTCCAGGTTCGATTGGCGGCCGATATGCCCGCTCAGACGCCGAGATAGGTGTGCAGCTTGTCCATGTTGGCGCCGAGATCGGCATTGGCGAAGCCATCGATGACCTTGCCGTGCTCGACGATGTAGAAGCGATCGGCGACGGTCGAGGCGAAGCGGAAATTCTGCTCCACCAGCAGAATGGTGAACCCCTCCGACTTGAGCCGCGCGATGGTCCGGCCGATCTGCTGGATGATCACCGGCGCCAGTCCTTCGGTCGGCTCGTCCAGCATCAGGAAGCGCGCGCCGGTGCGCAGGATGCGGGCAATCGCCAGCATCTGCTGCTCGCCGCCCGACAGTTTTGTGCCCTGGCTCGACGACAGCCGCTCTTTCAGGTTGGGAAACAGCTCAAAAATCTGGTCGAGCGACAGGCCGCCGGGGCGCACCTGCGGCGGCAGCATCAGGTTCTCGCGCACGTCGAGGCTGGCGAAGATGCCGCGCTCCTCCGGGCAGAAGGCGACGCCGAGCCGGGCGATCTGGTCCGACGACGCGCGGATGATCTCGCGGCCCTCGAACTTCACCGAGCCGCGCCGCTTGCCGATGATGCCCATGATCGACTTCAGCGTCGTGGTCTTGCCGGCGCCGTTGCGGCCGAGCAGCGTCACCACCTCGCCTTCGCGGACCTGGAAGTCGATGCCGTGCAGGATGTGGGATTCGCCGTACCAGGCTTCGAGCCCGGCCACCTCGAGAAGCGGCGACGCCGACCCGCCGGAGTGCTGACGCGCCTCAAGCATGACCGGCCCCCAGATAGGCTTCCTTCACCCGTTCGTCCTTGCTCAATTCGGCGTAGCTGCCCTCGGCCAGCACGCTCCCGCGGGTCAACACCGTGATCGTATCGGACAGGTCGGCCACCACGTTGAGATTGTGCTCGACCATCAGGATGGTGTGTTTTGCGGAAATCCGCTTGATCAGCGCGACGATCTTGCCGATGTCCTCCTGCCCCATGCCGGCCATCGGCTCGTCGAGCAGCATCATGTCCGGTTCGAGCGCCATGGTGGTGGCGATCTCCAGCGCGCGCTTGCGCCCGTAAGGCATCTCGACCGCCTTGACCGTGGTGAAATCGCTCAGGCCGACGTCGGACAACAGTTCCCGCGCGCGCTCGTTGAAGCGATACAGCACCGACTTGGAACGCCAGAAGTCGAAGCAGTCGCCATGCTGGCGCTGCAGCGCCACGCGAACGTTCTCGAGCGCGGTCAGATGGGGAAACACCGCCGAGATCTGGAACGACCGCGCAAGGCCGAGCCGCGCCACATCCGCCGGCGCCAGCGCCGTGATGTCCTGCCCGTTATAGGTGATCCTGCCCGCGGTCGGCTGCAGAAACTTGGTCAGAAGATTGAAGCACGTCGTCTTGCCCGCGCCGTTGGGGCCGATCAACGCATGAATGCTGCCACGGCGAACCCGCAGATTCACATCCCGTACAGCAACAAAACCCGAGAACTCCTTCGTCAGTTCATGGGTCTCAAGTATGTACTCGTCGGACAAGCAGTATCCCCCCTCAGCCGGCAATATCCCCAACCCGGCCGATCCGTGACGCCGCTAAAGCAAGTCTTGGAACCTTGCCCCGCGGCGCTCCCGGTATCGTTATGCAATCAAGATACGGCAGGATGCAACAGCAAACGCAAGAGGGATCGAGGTCGCAACCACAAAAAAAGACCGGGCCGGCAGGTGCCGGACATGCCGCAGCGGTCGTCCCTTCCGGCTGCCGATCCGGTTCGCACCGTCGGCACAATGGATTGAACAGACGGAATTTTCTCACTGCGCCGCCCCTTCGGAAACTCAATTGACGGCCGCCCTACCCTGCCGCGAGCGGCGCATGGCGTGGCCCATCCTGCGGCGGCACGGCGCCGGCCGTGCCGGTCATCAGAAGCGCACCGTCGGACCGCTCCAGCACGTGGGCGACGTCCTCGCGCAGCGCGAGCAACTGCGGCGCGACGTCCTCGTGCAGCCTCGCCTCGTCGTACATCGCCGCGACCAGCCCGATGGTGATG
>JBDHSY010000395.1:0-3453 GCA_039808405.1 Xanthobacteraceae bacterium | reverse complement strand
TCCCAGACGTTTTCCAGCAGCATGGTGCGGGTCACCACCTGCCCGGCATGGCGCATGAGATATTCCAGCAGGCGGAACTCGCGCGGCTGCAGGGTGATCTCCTCGTTGCCGCGGGCGACGCGATGGGTCAGCCGGTCGAGCTCGAGGTCGCCGACGCGATAGACCGTGTCCTCGGCCGGGCCGCTGCGCCGGCGCGACAGCACCTCGACGCGCGCCAAAAGTTCGGCAAAGGAATACGGCTTCGGCAGATAGTCGTCGCCGCCGGCGCGCAGGCCCTTGATGCGATCATCGACCTGCCCGAGCGCGGACAGGATCAGCGCCGGCGTCTGGTTGCCGCCGGCCCGCAGCGCGCCGATCACCGACAGGCCGTCGCGCTTGGGCAACATGCGGTCGACGACGAGCACGTCGTAGCTGCCGCTCTCGGCCAGCGCCAGTCCTTCCTCGCCGTCGCCGGCGCGGTCGGCGACATGGCCGACCTCGCGGAACGCCTTGACGAGGTAGTCGGCCGATTCACGGTCGTCTTCGATGATCAGGAGGCGCATCGGGCTTTCAGGCGAAGCAGGGGTCGGCTGCATGTGCGTTCACCATGGCGCGGGCGCTAAAGGGATGCAAGACGCGCTCAAAAAAGACGCCCTCCGAAAAGGCGCCCGCTGAAAAGGCATCCTCGCGAAGAGGGTCTCGAGGGAAGTGACGGGCGGCGAAGCCGGGGCAAGCTCGCCGCCCGTCTGCCCCTTCCGACGGAGGGGGGCGCTATCCATCGGAAGAAGGGGCGGGAGCGAACCATTGCTGGTCCGCTCCCTGGAAAGGCCCGTCAGCAGGGGCGACTTAAGCCGACGCACCTTCCCATGGCCTTGGAGCTTTTCGCTTCCGATGGGATCGGAAGCGAAGCTCTGGATTCTTGTTTCGACGCGTTTTCTTCACGCGAACCGGTTTCCACTTCGCTCGAAAACGCTTCAGTCCTGCCCGGCATCAGCCGCGGCCGAGCGGCAGGGCGACGAAACGCGAGGTATCGCCGGAGCGCACCCGCAGCAGCACGCTGTGCTTGGAGTCCTTGCGCGCCTCCGCGACGGCGTCGCGCACGTCCTTGACCGAGGACACCTCCTTGCCGCCGACGTCGAGGATCACGTCGCCCTCCTTGAAGCCGCGCTCGGCGGCGGGGCTGTCGGGATCGACATCGACGACCACCACGCCATTGTCGCCGGCTCCGGCCACGCTCGCGGCCGGGGCGAGGCTGAGGCCAAGGCGCGGCACCTGGTCGCGATCGCCGCGACGGTGCTCGCCGCCGCGATCGTCACCGCCGCGCCCGTTGCGGGCGTCGCGCTGTTTGGGCAGTTCGCCGAGCGTCAGCTCGACGGTCTTTTCCTGACCCTTGCGCAGCGTGGTGAGCTTCACCGTCTCGCCCGGCGCAAGCGAACCGATCTTGCGCGCCAGCACGCGGGCGTCCTTGACGGTCTCGCCGTTCACCGCCGTGATGATATCGCCGGACTGAATGCCCGCCTTGTCGGCCGGGCTGCCGCGCTGCGGCTCGGCCACCAGCGCGCCTTCCGCCTTCTTCAGGCCGAGGCTATCGGCGATGTCCTTGGTGACCGGCTGAATCTGCACGCCGATCCAGCCGCGGCTGACGCTGCCCTTGTCCTTCAACTGCGCTACCACCTGCTTGACGGTGGAGGCAGGGATCGAGAAGGCGATGCCGACATTGCCGCCGGACGGCGAGTAGATCGCGGTGTTGACGCCAACCACCTCGCCATCGACGTTGAACGAGGGGCCACCGGAGTTGCCCTTGTTGATCGGCGCGTCGATCTGGATGAAGTCGTCATACGGCCCGCTGCCGATATCGCGGCCCGAGGCCGACACGATGCCGGCCGTCACCGTGCCGCCGAGACCGAACGGATTGCCGACCGCCAGCACCCAGTCGCCGATGCGCGGATTGCTGTCGGACAGTTTTGCGAACGGGAACGTCGTCGAGCCGCCATCGACCTTGATCAGCGCGAGATCCGTGCGCGGATCGGTGCCGATCACCTTGGCGGTATAGGTCTTGCCGTCGTCGGTGCGGACATCGACCTCGTCGGCGCCGTCGACGACGTGATTGTTGGTCACGACATAGCCGTCGGCGGAGATGAAGAAGCCAGAACCCTGCCCGGTGATGATGCTGTGGCCGCGGCGACCGCCGCGCATCCCCGGCATACCGTCAGGCCCGCCGAAGCGGCGGAAGAAGCGCTCCATCGGCGAGCCGGGCGGGAACGGCAGCGCCTCGGCGTCGTCGTCGTCATCGCGGCTGATCTTGACGCGGACGGAGATCACCGACGGTTTTACCTGCGCGACGATATCGGCGAAGCCGGTCGGACGCTGCAGGTTCTTGACGGCGCTATCGACCTGCGCCAGCGCCGGCGTCGTGAGGAAATCATAGTGGCTCGTCGGCGCCAGCGTGTAGGCGGAGGCGCCGATGATCGCCACCGCCGAGGCCATCAGCGCGAATTTGCGCGCCGAGAGAAGCGAGCGGCGGGGCGGCTTGGGAGGCTGCGCGCTGGAGGACCGGTTGGGAGACGAGGACTGATCGGGAGACTTGGGAGCAGCGGGCTGGGCGGTCATTGCGATATCTCCGGTGAAATCCGTGGCGCGCGAGCCGCGCACCGTGACAACGCCGAAGATGGAGATTTGCGCCTTACGGCGCGCTGGCCGGGAAATTAATCTTTGGTAATCTTGCCGTCATCGCCGCCGGCCCCGGACGCCGGCTCGGCAAGCAGCGTCTCGAGCCTTGCCTCCTCCTCCGGCGTCAGCGGCGGCGGCCGATCGCCCGAGGCAAGCGCCACGCGCGCGCGCTCGCGGCCGCGCCGCCACAGCGCCAGCCCGCCGCCGATCAGAACCAGCGGCGGCAAAAGCCATAGCAGCAGCGTGTGCAGCTCGAACGGCGGCTTGAGCAGCACGAACTCGCCGTAGCGCGCCACGAGAAAATCGCGCACCTGGCGGTCGCTGTCGCCCTTGGCGATGCGCTCGCGCACCAGAAGCCGCAGATCGCGCGCCAGCGACGCGTCGGAATCGTCGATCGACTGGTTCTGGCACACCATGCAGCGGATCTCGCGCGACAGCGCCCGCGCGCGCGCCTCCTGCGCCGGGTCCGGCATGATCTCGTCGGGCTGCACCGCCAGCGCCGCCACCGGCCACGCCAGCATCACGGCCACGATCAGCGCGAGGAGCCGCCGCGCCATCGCTACTCAGCCGCCTGCAAGCGCCGGGCCGCGCGCGCCGGCCGCGGCGCGCCGACCCGCAGGCGGCGGTCGGACAAGGACAACAGGCCGCCGAACGCCATCAGCAGCGGGCCGAACCAGATCAGGAGCACCATCGGCTTGTGATAGACGCGCACGGTGATGGCGCCGTCGGCATTGACGTCGCCGAGCGAGATGTAGATCTGGCTGGCGCCGCGGCTCAGCAGCGCGGCCTCCGTGGTGGACGAGG
>JBDHSY010000394.1:0-3460 GCA_039808405.1 Xanthobacteraceae bacterium | reverse complement strand
GCGGCGCATGATCCGGCGCAGCACGTAGCCGCGGCCTTCGTTGGACGGCAGCACGCCGTCGGCGATCAGGAACGAGGACGCCCGCAGATGGTCGGCGATGACCCGGTGCGAGGCTTTTTGCGGGCCGTCGCCGGCCACGCCGGTCAGATCAGCGATGGTGCGGATCAAGGCCGCGAACAGGTCGATCTCGTAGTTGTCGTGCTTGCCCTGCAAAACCGCGGCGATGCGCTCCAGCCCCATGCCGGTATCGATGGAAGGATGCGGCAGCAGGTTGCGCTGGCCCGGCCCGACCTGATCGAACTGCATGAACACCAGATTCCAGATCTCGATGAAGCGGTCGCCGTCCTCGTCGGCCGAGCCGGGCGGGCCGCCCGGAATATGCTCGCCGTGGTCGTAGAAAATCTCCGAGCACGGCCCGCACGGGCCGGTGTCGCCCATCTGCCAGAAGTTGTCCGAGGTCGGGATGCGGATGACGCGGGAGTCCGGCAGCCCGGCGATCTTCTTCCACAGCTCGAACGCCTCGTCGTCCTCCGAATAGACGGTGGCGATGAGGCGCTCGCGGGGCAGGCCGAACTCCTTGGTGATCAGGTTCCAGGCGTGCTCGATGGCGACGTCCTTGAAGTAGTCGCCGAACGAGAAGTTGCCGAGCATCTCGAAGAAGGTGTGATGGCGCGCGGTATAGCCGACGTTGTCGAGGTCGTTGTGCTTGCCGCCGGCGCGCACGCATTTCTGCGACGAGGTGGCGCGGCGGTAGGGCCGCTTCTCGACGCCGGTGAACACGTTCTTGAACTGCACCATGCCGGCATTGGTGAACATCAGCGTCGGGTCGTTGCGCGGCACCAGCGGCGACGACGGCACCACCTCGTGGCCGTGCTTGGCAAAGTAATCCAGGAACGCCGACCTGATCTCGTTGACGCCACTCATCTCGGTCCAACTCTGTTGTCCGCGGCGGTTGTTCCGCCGCTTGCCTCTCCGGCCCCGCTTGTAGCGGCGGGGCCCTGCCCTGTCCAGAAAGTGGATATGGGACCAAGGGTTTGCCGGGCCAAGCCGGCCCGTCGAGGAGCCCCGCCGGGACCCCTGTCGGGGCCGCCGGGGCGCAGGTCGTGCCGGGCGGTTTTTCCGCCTTGGATATGTCGGGCGCCTCCGTTGACAGTCTTGGGAAAGCCGTGTTTCCCTCCTAGCTATCGACCATGACGATCGCGTCGGGAGAGACCGGCTTTACGCCGGCGCCGAAGGAGCAACCGCCCCGGAAACTCTCAGGCAAAAGGACCTTCGCGATCGGGACGACATCTGGAAAGAGACGCCGGGCTTTTGGCCGCGGTATCCGCCGACGGGATAATACTCTCAGGCGCAGCGACAGATGGGGCTTCTACACAGGATGCGGGATGACCGAGCCCGCCCTTGCCGGAGCGACCCATGACGGACTGCGCGACTGCCGCCCGCCCTGCTGACCCGACGCCGCTGCAACGCACCCCGCTGCACGCCCTGCACGTTGCGCGCGGGGCCAGGCTGGTGCCGTTCGCCGGCTACGAGATGCCGGTGCAATACACAACCGGCGTACTCAAGGAACACCTGCACACGCGGAGCGCCGCCGGGCTGTTCGACGTCTCCCACATGGGCCAGATCGTGCTGCAGCCGAAGTCCGGCCGCGTCGAGGACGCCGCCCGCGCGCTGGAACGGCTGGTGCCGCAGGACATTCTCGGGCTGCCGGCCGGGCGGCAGCGCTATGCCTTCTTCACCAACGACGCCGGCGGCCTTCGCGACGACCTGATGGTCACCAATGCCGGCGACCACCTGTTCCTGATCGTCAACGCCGCCTGCAAGGACGCCGACGAGGCGCATCTGCGCGCCCACCTCGCCGATCTCTGCGAGATCGAACGGCTGGACGAGCGCGCCCTGATTGCGCTGCAAGGGCCGCAGGCCGCCGCCGTGCTGGCGCGGCTCAGCCCGGCCGCCGCCGCGATGCGGTTCATGGACGTGGCGCCCCACGACGTCGGCGGCGTCGCCTGCCTGATCTCGCGCTCCGGCTATACCGGCGAGGACGGTTTTGAGATTTCGGTGCCGGCCGCCGCCGTCGAGGCGCTGGCGACCGCCCTGCTGGCGGAGCCCGAGGTGTGGCCGATCGGGCTCGGCGCCCGCGACAGCCTGCGGCTGGAGGCCGGCCTGTGCCTCTACGGCCACGACATCGACACCACCACCACGCCGGCCGAAGCCGCGCTGCAATGGGCCATCCAGAAGGTGCGGCGCCTGGACGGCGCGCGGACCGGCGGCTTCCCCGGCGCCGACATCGTCCTGCCGCAGCTTGCGCAAGGCGCGCCCGTCAGCCGGCGCCGCGTCGGCCTCAGGCCCGAAGGCCGCGCCCCGGTGCGCGAGGGCGCAAAACTGTTCGCCCAAGCCGAGGCGGGCGAGCCGGTCGGCATCGTCACCTCCGGCGGTTTCGGGCCGAGCGTCAATGCGCCCGTCGCCATGGGCTATCTGCCGCCCGCGCAAGCCGCGGACGGCACTACCGTTTTCGCCGAAGTGCGCGGCCAGCGGCTGCCGCTGCGCGTCGCCGCCATGCCCTTCGTTCCCCATTCCTATCAGCGCTGAGGATCATTCATGACGACCCTGTTCACCGAGGACCACGAGTGGCTCCATATCAAGGGCGACGTCGCCGTCATCGGCATCACCAACTACGCCCAGGAGCAACTCGGCGACGTGGTGTTCCTCGAACTGCCGAAGGTCGGCCGCAGCCTCAAGAAGGGCGAGGCGGCCGCCGTGGTGGAATCCGTCAAGGCCGCCTCCGACGTCTATGCGCCGATCTCGGGCGAAGTGATCGAGGCCAACGAGGCGCTGACCGCCGAGCCCTCGCAGATCAACACCGACGCGGCGGGCAGCTGGCTGTTCAAGCTGCGCATCGCCGACAAGGCCGAACTGGACGGCCTGATGGACGAGGCCGCCTACACGGCGCACACGGCATAGGTGATACCCCATGACCACGCCCCGCATTCCGCAGACCGACGCCGCCGCCGACTTCGTGCGCCGCCACGTCGGGCCGTCGCCGCGCGATATCGACGCAATGCTGGAGACGGTCGGCGCTGCGAGCGTTGACGCGCTGATCGCCGAGACGCTGCCGGCGTCGATCCGCCAGCGCACGCCGCTCGACCTCGGCCCGCCGCTCGACGAGACGCAAGCGATCGCCCACATGCGCGCGCTCGCGGCCCGTAACAGCGTGTTCACCTCGCTGATCGGCCAAGGCTATTCCGGCACCATTTTGCCGGCGGTGATCCAGCGCAACATCCTGGAAAACCCCGCCTGGTACACGGCCTATACGCCCTACCAGCCGGAAATCAGCCAGGGCCGCCTCGAAGCGCTCATCAACTACCAGACCATGGTCTGCGACCTGACCGGCCTCGACGTCGCCAATGCCTCGCTGCTCGACGAGGCGACCGCCGCCTCCGAGGCGATGGCCATGGCTCAG
>JBDHSY010000393.1:0-3475 GCA_039808405.1 Xanthobacteraceae bacterium | reverse complement strand
TCTGATCATCACCGTGGAACAGAAGCAGCTCATCGCTGTCACGGCCGGTGGCATCGCGGGCGTGATCTGCTTCATCGGCCTGACGTTGCTTCTGCATCGCCGCCTGTTCGACCTCCGCATTCGTCGCACCAGCTCGGCGATGGATATCGCCATCCTGGCGCTGTTGTGGGTCCAGCTCTGCCTCGGCCTGCTCACGCTGCCGTTCTCGATCGCGCACAAGGACGGCGCGGTGATGCTGATTCTCTCCCACTGGGCGCAGGGCATCGTCACCCTGAATCCCGTCGACGCGAATTCGCTGCAGGGACTCGACTGGCCCTACCTCGTGCACCTCGTGCTGGGCATGACCTTGTTCTTCGTCTTCCCGTTCAGCCGGCTGGTCCACATCTGGTCGGCGCCGGTCTGGTACCTCGGCCGCCGCGGCTACCAGGTCGTGCGTACGCGCCGGCATCTGCCGGCATCGCGCCAGCCGGCGGAGTGACGGCCATGGTCGTTGCCACGACACCAGTCCGCCGTCGCGTCGGCCGCCCCGTGCCGGTCAGCGTCAACGGCGTCGCGATCAAGAGCGCCGACATTGCCCGCGAGACGCAGCACCATACCTCGGCCGATCCCGACGAGGCTTGGAACCTGGCGGCCCGGGCCCTCGCGATCCGGGAACTGTTGCGCCAGGAGACTGAGCGCCTGGGCGTCGAAGCGCAACCGATCGAGGACGAAGACGGCCGCCGTGAGACGCCGGCGGAGGCACGCGACCGCGCTCTGATTGAGCGCGAGGTGGTTGTCCCAGAAGCCGACGACGCGGCCTGTCAGCGCTACTTTGAACAGAACCGGCGCCGTTTCCGGACGCCTGACCTCTACGAGGTGGCGCATATCCTGTTGCCGGCGGCGCCGGGTGACGCGGCAGCCCGCAAGGCCGCCCGTGATGCGGCCGAAGTCTTGATCGGTGAGCTGCGCGAGCGTCCGGCAGACTTCGCGGCGATGGCCGCCCGACGCTCCGCCTGTCCCTCGTCGGTGCAGGGTGGGAACCTTGGCCAGATCGGACCGGGCCAGACCGTAGCCGAGTTCGAGTCGGCGCTTCGGACCATGCAGCCGGAGACCATCCATCCGCAGCCGGTCGAGACCCGCTACGGCTTGCACATCGTGCGCCTCGAGCGGCGTATCGACGGCCGCGAACTGCCTTATGAAGCCGTGCGCCAACGCATCGCCGACTACCTCGACGAGGCCGTGCATCGCCGGGCACTGCGCCAATACGTGACCATGCTCGCCGGTCGCGCTGTCGTCACGGGAATCGATCTCGGTGGCCAGGCCGGACAGCTGGTTCAGTAGGGGGCCACGATGCTGCTCGGCCAGATGATCGAACGCCTCGCCGACGATGCCTTTGCGGCCGAAGCATTGCTGTCGCTCGATGATCTCCCGTTGCTCGTCGACGTCGAGGCGGCCGGCCGCGAGCAGGGTGAAAGTGCTGCGACCTATGCCGCGGCGGCGGCGCGGCACTTCGCCGACCACGCTTCCGACGAGGACTGGCTCGCCCTGGTGACC
This sequence comes from Xanthobacteraceae bacterium, assembly GCA_039808405.1. GTDB lineage: Bacteria > Pseudomonadota > Alphaproteobacteria > Rhizobiales > Xanthobacteraceae > PRO6. Next base: position 1,942 of record JBDHSY010000393.1, on the reverse strand, counting down.
GCGTTGGAGCGCGCCGCCGATCCGGGGGCGGCCTGTCTGCGCCAGATGCTCGTCTGGTCGCTGCGCAAGGAATCCGCCAGCTGCACCTGCGCTGGCGGCAGTACGGGAGAGTGTCATGACTGAGCTTGCCATCGCCGCCATCGTCTACGCCGACGGTATCTATCCCGACCGCGTCATCGCACGCGCGATCGAACCGTTGCGTGCGGCCGGTTTGCCTCTGGCGGGAGCTCTTCAACGCGAAGCGGTGGCGGTCGGCCGCCATCCCTGCGACCTCCTGCTGGAGGATCTTGCCAGCGGCGATGTCCATGCCATCGCCGAGCACCGTGGCCAGGAAGCACGCGGCTGCCGCCTCGATGTCGGGCTGCTGACGGAGATCGGCGAGGCGGTGCTGCAGAGCCTGCACGACGAGCAACCGCGCCTGCTGGTCGTCAACAAGTTCGGCAAGATCGAGGCCGACGGCGGCGGGCTGCGCCAGGCCGTGGCCGAAGCGGTCGAACTCGGTATTCCTGTGCTGGTGGGCGTGCCGGCGCGCAATCTCGACCGTTGGCGCGCCTTTGCCGGGTCGCTCGCGATCGAGCTGCCGGCCGACGATGTTGCGCTCTCCCGTTGGCTCGCTGCCCAGAGGTTGATTCCTGACCCGGCTTCCGTGCCGGATGCGGTGGCCGGCTCATGGACGACTTGACCATTGCACGCGCTATTCATGTCCTGTCGATCGTCCATTGGATCGGCGGCATGTCGTTCGTCACCCTGGTCGTCCTTCCCCTGGCGCGCCGCTGGGCTGTCGCCGGGCAGCGGCTAACCCTGTTCGAGGCAGCCGAACGGCGGTTTTCGGCGCAGGTGAGACTGTCTGTTCCGCTGGCCGGCGCCAGCGGACTCTACATGATGGCGCGGCTCGACGCCTGGCACCTACTCGTCCAGCCGTCGCAATGGTGGCTTGGAGCCATGGCACTGCTCTGGCTGGTTTTCATGGCGATCCTGTTTGTCATCGAACCGGCGATCGGCAGCAAGCTCCTCAAGGCCGGCTATTCCGATCCAGACCGGACCCTATGGCGAGTGGAACGCATGCACTGGTTCCTCTTGGCCGTGAGTGCCGTCGTGGCAGGCGCGGCCGTCCTGGGCGCACACGGAGGCTTGGGCTGAACAATGCCCTCGAGGCCCGATAGGAAGTGTCATGAGCGGCCGGCGATATCGGGCGCGATCGTTATCGGACGACTTCCCGATGGAAGATGCGGTTCCGTTTGGTCCGGTCGGAATCAGATCGGCCGCTCGAAGTCTGCGGAGCCACGACGAAGCTGGCCTGGCCCGGATCTACTGGCGACCATAGCTGCTTCCACTCTGTTGCGGACATTCAGCTTCTGAAAGACGTTGGTCATGTAGTGCCTGACAGTCTTGTCGCTCAAGCAAAGCTGGGCGCCGATTTCCTTGTTGCTGAGGCCCTGCGCCACCAACGTAAGAATTTCGCCTTCGGGATGATTTAGTTTCTCGATCATCTGGCCTTTGGTCTTCGTCGTGCTGTGGTCGATGTCAGGCAACAGCATGGCGCCGACCGATGGTGTGATATGCCACTCAGCCACGATCGTGCCGGAGAATGCAGAACTCAAGTTTGAGGCCAAGCGCCCCCGGCGAGCATCGACCAGGTGCGGTAAGGCCAGCAGGCTCGTATTCGGCTTACGGCGTTTGATCGAAACACCACGCCGGAGATGAAGGCGACGGTGGTCATGGTTTCACCCGCGTCGGCCCGCGATCCTGCAACGAACCAGGAATACTATGTCGCTGAAGTCGAGCTGCATCACGACGCGCTCGGGCAGTTGAAGGGCATGCGGCTGGTGCCGGGTATGCCCGCCGATGTCTTTATCTCAACTGAGGAGAGGACCGCGGCATCCTATCTGGTAAAGCCATTCACCGATCAGATGAACCGAGCTTTCCGAGAGCGCTAGCAGGC
>JBDHSY010000392.1:0-3485 GCA_039808405.1 Xanthobacteraceae bacterium | reverse complement strand
CCGTCGTCGGCATGGCCGACGGCTACGCGCAGGCGACCCGCAACGCCGCTTTCGTCAACCTGCATGCCGCCGCCGGCACCGGGCACGCCCTCGGCGCCATCTTCACCGCGCACCGCAACCAGACGCCGATGGTCGTCGTCGCCGGCCAGCAGGCGCGCGGCATCCTGCCGTTGCAGCCGTTCCTCTACGCCGAGCGCGCCGCCGAGTTTCCGCAGCCTTACGTGAAGTGGAGCGTTGAGCCGGCCCGCGCCGCCGACGTGCCGGCCGCGATCGCGCGCGCCTACTACACCGCGATGCAGCCGCCGTGCGGACCGACCTTCGTCTCGGTGCCGGTCGACGACTGGGACCGGCCGGCGGCGATGCTGGCGGTGCGCGAAGTCAGCCGCGAGCGGGAGCCGGACCGGGATGCGATGCGCGCGCTCGCGGCGGCGCTCGGCGCCAGCGCGCGCCCGGCGTTCGTGGTCGGCCCCGACATCGACAAGGCCGAGGCGATCGATCCGATGGTCCGGCTCGCCGAGCGGACGGGCGCGGCGGTGTGGGTCAGCCCGTTCTCGCACCGGTGCAGCTTTCCCGAAGACCACCCGCAGTTCGCCGGCTTTCTGCATGCCTCGCCGGCGCAGTTGTCCGACGCGCTCGCCGCCCACGACCTCGTCGTCGTGATCGGCGCGCCGGTGTTCACCTTCCACGTCGAGGGCCAGGCCGGCATCTTCGACAACGGCACCACGATCGTCCAGATCACCGCCGATCCGGCCGCCGCCGCCACGGCGCCCGTCGGCACCAGCATCGTCGCGACCGTCAGGCCCGCCCTTGCCGCGCTGCTCGACCTGCTGCCCGCGGCGACGCGGCCCCTGCCGCCGCCGCGCGCGGCCATGAATGCGCCTGCGCCGGCCGATCCGATTCCGGCCGCATATCTGATGCATACGCTCGCGCAAACCATGCCGCCCGGTGCCGCACTGGTGGAGGAAGTGCCCTCGCACCGGCCTATCATGCAAAAATATCTGCCGATGCGCGGGCAGGACAGTTTTTACACGATGGCGAGCGGCGGCCTCGGCTACGCGCTGCCGGCCGCGGTCGGACTGGCGCTCGGCCGGCCGGAGCGGGCGACCGTGTGCCTGATCGGCGACGGCTCGGCGATGTACTCGATCCAGGCGCTATGGACGGCGGCGCAGCGCCGCCTGCCGCTCACCGTGGTGGTCGTCAACAACGCCGGCTACGGCGCGATGCGCTCGTTCAGCCAGGTCATGCAGGTGCAGGCCGTGCCGGGGCTGGACCTGCCCGGCATCGACGTCGTCGCCATCGCGCAAGGGCTCGGCGCCTCCGCCGAACGTGTCGAAAAGGCGGCAGACCTCGCGGCGGCGCTGCGGCGCGGCTTCGCCCGTGGCGGCACGCATGTCGTCGAGGTGGTCGTGGATTCGGCGGTGCCGATGCTCTATGACAGAAAGCCGTGATCCCGCTGCGCGCGGGAACCGGATGCGCGGGCGCAGGACGCGTTCGCAAGGAATGGCAGGCATGGCAGACATCGCGAAGCCGGCGCGCTCGCACAGTTCGCATTACGGCGCCTTCTCCGGCCACTGGGCCGACGACAAGCTGGTGATCACGCCGCATCCGGGCGACCCGCATCCCAACCGCATCATCCAGAATTTTGCCGGCGCGGTGCGCCACAAGGCGCGCGTGGCGCGGCCGATGATCCGCCGCGGCTGGCTCGAGGACGGTCCCGGCAAGGACGCGCGGCGCGGCCGCGACGCCTTCGTCGCCGTGCCGTGGGACGAGGCGCTCGACCGGCTCGCCACGGAACTGAAGCGCGTCGGCGACGCCCACGGCCCGCGCGCGATCTACGGCGGCTCCTACGGCTGGGCCAGCGCCGGGCGCTTCCACCACGCCCAGAGCCAGATGCACCGCTTCCTCAACATCGCGCTCGGCGGCTACATCCGCTCGGTCAACACCTACTCGTCGGGCGCGGCCTCGGTGATCCTGCCGCACATCCTCGGGCGCTACGACGACATGTCGCGCCGCAACGTCGGCTGGGACGACATCGAAGCCCATACCGATATCGTGCTTGCGTTCGGCGGCATGGCGCTGAAAAACTCCTCGGTCGCCTCCGGCGGCATCAGCCGCCACACCGAGCGCGACCACATGCGCGCCGTCCACGCCCGCGGCGGCCGTTTCGTGCTGGTCAGCCCGATCCGCGACGACCTGCCCGAGGAGATCGCGGCGGAGTGGCTGGCGCTGCGGCCGGGCACCGACACCGCCCTGATGCTCGGCATCGCGCATACGCTCGTCGTCAACGGCTGGCACGACCGCGCTTTCCTCGCGCGCTACTGCGTCGGCTGGGACAAGTTCGAAGACTACCTGATGGGCCGCAGCGACGGCGTGGCCAAGGACGCCGCCTGGGCGGCGGAGATCAGCGGCATCGAAGCGAACGAGATCGTGCGGCAGGCAAGCCTGTTGCCGGGCAAGCGCGTGCTGGTCGGCGTTTCGCATTCCTTGCAGCGCGCCGAACACGGCGAGCAGCCGGTGTGGATGGCGACGGTGCTGGCGGCGATGCTCGGCCAGCTCGGGCTGCCGGGCGGCGGCTTCAACTACGCGCTCGGCGCCATCGCCAATTACGGCCGCCGCTTCAACGCGGTGCCGATCGCCGCCTTTCCGCAAGGCAAGAACCCGGTCAAGGAATTCATCCCGGTGGCGCGCGTCGCCGACATGCTGCTCAATCCCGGCGCGCCGTTCGACTATGACGGCCAAAAGCTGACCTATCCCGACATCCGGCTGGTGTACTGGGCCGGCGGCAACCCGTTCCACCACCATCAGGACCTCAACCGGCTGCGCCAGGCGGTGGCCAATATCGAGACCTTCGTGGTGCACGAGATCGGCTGGACGGCGACCGCGCGCCATGCCGACATCGTGCTGCCCGTCACCATGACGCTGGAGCGCGACGACATCGGCGGCACGCAGATCGATCCCCTGATGATCGCCATGCACAAGATGGCCGAGCCCTACGGCGAGGCGCGCGACGACTACGCCATCTTCGCGGCGCTGTCGGAGCGGCTCGGCCACGGCGAAGCCTTCACCGAGGGGCGCAGCGTCGGAGAGTGGCTGCGCCATCTCTACAAGACGACGCAGGACGCGCTGGCCGCGCTCGGGCTGGAGGCGCCCGACTTCGACACCTTCTGGCGGCGCGGCGAACTGGTGCTGCCGCAGCGTCCGCACGACGGCGGACCGCTGCGTGCCTTCCGCGACGACCCCGACGGCCAACCGCTGCCGACCCCGAGCGGCAAGGTCGAGATCTTCTCCGAGCGCATCGCGGGTTTTGGCTATGCCGACTGCCCCGGCCATCCGGCATGGATTCCCCCGGCCGACGTGGTGAGCGAACGCGCACCGCTGCAACTGGTCGCCAACCAGCCCGCGACCCGGCTGCACAGCCAGTTCGACTTCGGCACCTATTCGACCGAGATGAAGCATCGCGGCCGCGAGGTGATGCGCATCAACCC
>JBDHSY010000391.1:0-3486 GCA_039808405.1 Xanthobacteraceae bacterium | reverse complement strand
TCGAGGTCGTCCTGCTTCGCAAACGCCGTGCCGTAGATGCGCGTCAGCATCGGGTTGTTGCTGTCGCCGCGCCAGTAGGCGCCGGCCACCTTCATCAGCTTGAAGGCGCTGCCGACCTTGCCCGTCGAGGTCATGTGCGGGCCGCGGCACAGGTCGAACCAGTCGCCCTGCTTGTAGATGCGGATGGTCTGGTCTTCCGGAATGGCGTCGACCAGTTCGACCTTGAACGCCTCGCCCTTGTCCTTGAAAACCTGCTTCGCCTCGTCGCGCGTCCAGATTTCCTTGGTGAACGGCTTATCGCGCGCGATGATCTCGCGCATCTTCTTTTCGATGGCCGCAAAATCCTCCGGCGTGAACGGCTCGTTGCGGAAGAAGTCGTAATAGAAGCCGTTCTCGATCACCGGGCCGATCGTCACCTGCGTGCCCGGCCACAAGGTCTGCACCGCCTCGGCCAGCACATGCGCGCAATCGTGGCGGATCAGCTCAACCGCGCGCGGATCGTCGCGGCTGACGAACTCGATTCCGGCATCCTGCGCGATCGGGTCGTTGAGGTCGGCGAGCTCGCCGTCGAGCGCCATCGCCACGGTGCGCTTGGCGAGCGAGGGCGAGATGCCTTGCGCGATCGCCAGTCCGGTGATGCCTTTGGGAAACTCGCGGCGGGCGCCGTCGGGAAAGGTGAGGGTGATGGTGGCCGTCTCGGTCGCCTTCAGGTTGGCCAGCTGAAAAACGAATCCACCCGCACGATTGTCGTCCGCCATTGATTTCTCCTTAAGGCTCACTCCCGCGAACGGGCGCGGGTAAGCGTCAACACAGCGATATAGCAGCCAGATCGCCTGCCGCAACCTCGACCTTGGCCGGCGGCGTCAAGGGCTCACTGATCGTCGGCCGGTCGGCCGGCCGTGGCCCGCCGGCATGGGAGGGCTGCGCGTTTTTGCATGCGAATGCATGAAAATCCTGTTATCAGGGCGGCCCATGACCAGGCCCTTCGCGCCCACCGCCCTGATGCTGGGCAATTTCGCCACCGGCGTGTGCATCGTCGGTCCCGCCGCCATGCTGCCGGAACTGGCGCAGGGGCTCGCGGTCGGCATCCCCGAGGCGGGGCTGTTGATCACCTTCGGTGCCATCGCGCTGTGCATCGGCTCGCCGGCCTCGGCATGGCTGACCGGCGGCCTCGACCGCCGCGTGCTGCTGACCGCCACCGCGCTGGTCATCGCCGTCGCCAATTTCGCCTCGGCGCTGGCGCCTGGCTATGCCAGCCTGATGGCGATCCGCATCGTGATGCTGGCGGTGGCGGCGCTGTTCACGCCGCAGGCGGCCGGCGCGGCGGCGCTGCTGGTGCCGCCCGAGCGGCGCGGCAGCACGATGTCCTACGTCTTTCTCGGCTGGTCGCTGGCGATGGCCGCCGGCCTGCCGGCGGTTGCGACGATGGCCGGCTATGTCGGCTGGCGCGTCGCCTACGGCTTCATCGGCGCGCTCGGGCTGGCGAGCGCCCTGCTGCTGTGGTGGCGGCTGCCGCGCGGACTGAAGGGCACGCCGGTCGATCTCGGCACCTGGGCGGCGCTGGTGCGCAACCCGCTGGTGATGTTGCTGCTGCTCATCACCACGTTGCAGATGGGCGGCCAGTTCATCGTGCTGACCTTCATCGGGCCGCTGCTGGCCCTGTTCATCGCCGCCGGGCCGCAGGACATCGCGGTGATTTTCTTCATCTACGGCGTCACCGGCTTCATCGGCAACGTCGTTGCCAGCCGCATCGTCGATTCCGTCGGCGCCTGCCGCACCTCGCTGTTGTTCACCGCCCTGGTGCTGGCCGGGCTGGCCGGCTGGGCGCTGGGCGCGGGCAGCTATCTGGCGATCGCGGTGGCGACGGCGCTGTGGGGGCTCGGCTTCGCGGCGTCGAACTCGATGCAGCAGGTGCGGCTGTCGGCCGCCGCGCCGGAGGCGACCGGCGCCTCGGTGTCGCTCAACACCTCGGTGCTCTATATCGGCCAGGGCTGGGGCTCGGCCATCGGCGGCCTGTTCTACGTGCGCGAGCTTTATGGCGCCATCGGCTTTGCCGCCTGTGGCGTGCTGGTGGTGGCGCTGGCGCTGGTGGCGGCGACGCGAAAGGCCGGCTGAGGCTCTACTCGGCGCCGTCGTTGACGCCGCGCCAGCGGCCGTAGCGCCACGGCAGATACCAGCGCGCGTCGGTGCGCAACTGCCGCGGCACGTTGTCGATGCCGGACGTGCCCCAGGGCTGGCAGCGCAGCAGCCGCGCCAGCGTCATCCAGCCGCCGGCCCACAGGCCGTGGCGGGCGAGCGCCTCGTCGCCGTATTGCGAGCAGGTCGGCAGGTGCCGGCAATTGTAGCCGATGAGCGGCGACAGCGTATGGCGGTAGACCCAGATCAGCGCGCGGCCGCCGTTGCGTGGCAGATGCTGCAACGCGCTGCGGCAATGCGGACAGATCGAGGACGTCATCGGTCGATTCCACGGGGCCGGCCCTGCGGTTCCCCGAGGGAACCCGCAAGAAAGGTCACACTTTCGAAATATCGCTGCGCCGCAGCCGCAATGCAACGCATGATAACTGGACGGTCAGGCGTGCGGCGGTTATTTTCGCTCGAAGCTCCGGGGCGAAGAGCGATTGCGCCGACGGCTGGCCGTTGGGGTGCGCAGAGGGGAAGAGTTTTGCGCGTTGCAGGCTTGCGGGTGTTTCGCCGCGCGTGGCGCCGCGTCCTGACGGGCGCCGGTGCGGCTGCGGTGCTGATCGCTGTCCCGGGTGTCGGCCACGTCGACCCGGCGACGCCGGCCGCGTCCGCAGCTAACACCTCGGCCGATGCCCGCAAGCAGCCGATGCGGTTTTCCTGGCACGCGCGGGGCGAGGGGACGCCCGGCCTGGTGTTCGCCGTCGGCTCGGTGACCGGCGACACGCCGGCGGCGTTCGAGCGGCTCGCGAGCGCCCACGATCTGCGCGGCGCGACGATGGTGCTCAATTCCGTCGGCGGCTCGGTGCTCGATACGCTGACCCTCGGCCGGCGCTGGCGCGAACTCGGCCTGGCCACCACCGTCGGCTCCGTGGCCAAGACGGTCGGTGCCGGCGGCGCCGCCGTCGGCATCCGCCCCGATGCGGCCTGCGAATCGATGTGTGCGTTTCTGCTGCTTGCCGGCACCAACCGCGACGTGCCGCCGGGCGCCCGCGTGCGGGTCCACCAGATCTGGCTCGGCGATCGCGTCGGGGATGCGCGGGAATCGAGCTACAGCGCGCAGGATATGACCATCGTGCAGCGCGACGTCGGGCGGCTGGCGCAGTACACCTTCGAGATGGGCGGCTCCGGCGCGCTGTTGTCGATCGCGCTCAGCGTGCCGCCGTGGGAGCCGCTGCACGAACTGTCGCCCGACGAACTGATCGCCGCCCGTCTGGTGACGCGCGCCGGCGGCGCCATCGCGACCAACCGCGCCGCGCCGAAACTGCAGGATCGCTTCGCCGTCAGCGGCGGCGGACGCGCGCCGGC
>JBDHSY010000390.1:0-3494 GCA_039808405.1 Xanthobacteraceae bacterium | reverse complement strand
CAAGTTGCCGCGCCATCGCCTGCTCGCCATAGCAGATGCCGAGCACCGGCACGCCGGCCTCGAGGATCGCTTGCGGCACGGCCGGCGCATCGGGGTCGAGCACCGAGGCCGGGCCGCCAGAGAGAATGACCGCCTTCGGTCGCATGGCCTGGAAGGCGGCCTCGGCCTTCTGGAACGGCACGATCTCGGAATAGACGCCCTCCTCGCGCACGCGCCGGGCGATGAGCTGGGTCACCTGGCTGCCGAAATCGACGATCAGCAGCTTGTCGTGGGCGGGGGTGTCGGTGATGTCGGACGCGGGGCTGGTCATGGGGACGGATTACGCGAGCGGCACCGGCGTCGCAACCGCCAAAAACGCGTCACGGCCGGGCTTGTCCCGGCCATCCACGTTTTTGATGCGGGGCCGAAGGCAGGACGTGGATGCGCGGCACACGGCCGGGCATGACGAGAGCTTTCAGTCAACGCTTTGCCAGAATCGACACGAAAAACCCGTCCGTTCCGGTCCGGCGCGGCGTCATCAAAAGCCCCTCGTCCGAGAGATAAGCCGCGGCGAGCAAGCCGTCCGCCTTGTCCCACAGCCCGGAACCGGCCTGCGACGGCGGCGTCACCGTGAAATCCGGGTGCCGGCCGATAAACTTCCGGATTTGCTCGCTGTTCTCCGCCTCCAGCACCGAGCAGGTGATGTAGGCGATGCGCCCGCCCGGCCTGACCAGGCGGGCGGCGCGCTCCAGCACCACCCCCTGATCCTTGAGCCGCAGCTCGAGCGCCCCCGGCCGCATCCGCCATTTCGCATCGGGGTTGCGCCGCCAGGTGCCGGTGCCGGTGCACGGCGCATCGACCACGACGAGATCGGCCAAGCCCGCGAGATCGGCCAGCGGATCGGCCGCGCCCTTGGGCGCGCGCACCTCGACATTGTGGGCGCCGGCACGTGCGAGGCGGGCATGGATCGGCGCCAGCTGGCGCTTGTCGGCGTCGGTCGCCACGATCCGGCCCTTGCCGCGCATCAAGGCGGCCAGCGCCAGCGTCTTGCCGCCGGCGCCGGCGCACAGGTCGATCACCTGCATGCCCGGCTCGGGCGCGGCGAGGATCGCCGCAAGCTGCGAGCCTTCGTCCTGCACCTCGACATGGCCCTTGATGAAATCGGTCTCGGCATGAATGCCGGGGCTGCGCGCATCGGCGCCAAGGGTGATGCGCAAACCGGTCGGCGACCACGGCGTCGGCGCCGCGCCGAGATGGGCGAGCGAGGCGTGCATCGCCTCGCGCGTCGTTTTCAGCGTGTTGACGCGCAGGTCGAGCGGCGCGCGGCTCGCCATCGCCGCCGCCGCCGCCGCGCGGTCGTCGCCGAAGGCGCGCGCCAGATGCTCATCGAGCCACGCCGGGTAATCGCCCGCGACAGGCGCCGGCGCGCCATCGAGCGAACCGGCAGCCAGCGCCTTGCGTTCGGCCTCGGACAGCGGCGCCGGCGCAAACCGGCTGCCGTCGCACAGCGCGGCAATCGCCTCGACGGCGAGCCCCCGCTCCAGTTTCAGCATGCCGAGCGCCCGCGCGCGGGCAGCGTCGTCGTCCATCAGATACCCGCTCGAGGCGTGGCGGCGCAGCACGTCGTAGACCAGCCCGGCAATGGCGGCGCGGGCGCCCGAGCCGGCGAAGCGGTGCGCGGTGCCCCACGCCTTCAGCGCCGTGGCGGCCGGCTGGCGGTCGCGATCGATGGCGGCGAGAACGTCGATGGCGGCGGCAAGCCGCGCGGCGGGCGTCATGGCGGTCCTTCAGACAAACGAGAGAGGCGACGCCTACAGCACCAGCAGCATGTTCAGCGCGAAATACAGCCACATCGCCGCCAGCACCAGCGCGCCGGCGAGCCAGATCAGGCCACGGCGCGGCACGTCGTTGGTCGTCACGAACACGAAGGCATGGGCAAGGCGCAGGATCACGAACAGCCACGACAGCAGCACGAAGATGAGGTCGGCCTTGCGCAACGGCAGCGCCAGCGCCACCAGCACCAGGAACAGCACCGGCACCTCGAACTGGTTGCGGAAGCAGTTGCTCACCTGCGTGACGCGGGCCGGCCAGTTCTGCTGGCCGAGCGCGATATCCTTGATACGGGTTTCGCCGGAGCCGAGCGTGCGCCAGCGCGCAGCGCCCATCATGAACAGCAGCGCGAATATCAGCGCGACCTCAACGAACACCGGCAGCAATACGGCTTGAGCCGACATCAGCGAACCTCCGTCCTCGTTCAGGCCCGGTCGGGCCCAACCCGCACCAGTTGCTTACCGAAATTCGCGCCCTTGAGCAGCCCGATGAAGGCGGCCGGCGCGTTCTCCAGCCCCTCGGTGACGAACTCGCGGTATTTCACCCTGCCCTCGCGCACCCACGACGCCATGTCGCGCTGGAATTCGCCGCGCTTGTCCTCGAAGTCGAACACGATGAAGCCACGCAGCGTAAGCCGCTTCACCAGCACCGCGCGCATCATGGCATTGGCCCATTTCGGCGGCGGCGCGCCGGCGGTGGCGTTGTATTCCGCGATCAGGCCACACACCGGGACGCGCGCGAACGGGTTGAGCAGCGGAAACACCGCCTCGAACACCTTTCCGCCGACGTTCTCGAAATAGACGTCGATGCCCTTCGGACACGCCGCCTTGAGCTTGGCGGCGAGCTCGGGATCGCGATGATCGAGGCAGTCGTCGAAGCCGAGTTCGTTCTTGACGAAGGCGCATTTGTCCGGTCCGCCGGCAATGCCGACCGCTCGCGCGCCCTTGATCTTCGCGATCTGCCCGACCGCGGAGCCGACCGCGCCGGAGGCCGCCGCTACCACCACGGTCTCGCCGGCCTTGGGCTGGCCGATGCCGAGCAGCCCCGTGTAGGCGGTCATGCCCGGCATGCCGAGCACCCCGAGCGCGGTCGAGATCGGCGCCGCGGCGGGATCGACCTTGCGCAAGCCCTTGCCGTCGGAGATCGCATGGGTCTGCCAGCCGCTGCGGACGGCGACGATGTCGCCCCTGGCGAACTGCGGATTGTTGGAGGCGATCACTTCACTGACGCCCTCGCCCTCCATCACGCCGCCGACCGCCACCGGCGCGGCATAGGACGGCGCGTCGCTCATGCGCCCGCGCATGTAGGGGTCGAGCGACAGCCAGATGGTGCGCAGCAGCACCTCGCCCTGCCCCGGTGCCGGCACCGGAAACTCCTCGAGGCGGAAGTTGGCGGCGCTCGGCTCGCCGGTCGGGCGCGAGGCGAGCACGATGCGTCTGGCGGTGGCGGTCATGGCTGCATCTCCCGATTCAAGGCTGGCTGCACTGGACGGCCAATCGATAAGCCGTCCGGCCGCATCCTGACAAGCGCCCGGCTATGGCGCCGGCACGCATGAGGACACCCCGCAGGGCCGCGAGGCGAGGATATTTGGACAGCGATCGGGAAAGTGGCTCCCCGGGCCGGATTCGAACCAGCGACCAACCGGTTAACAGCCGGTTGCTCTACCACTGAGCTACCAGGGAACA
>JBDHSY010000389.1:0-3534 GCA_039808405.1 Xanthobacteraceae bacterium | reverse complement strand
TGGTGTCGATCTGGGGCCTCGGCTTCCGCGCCGGGCTCGGCGGCAACACCGCGCCGGGCCTGTGGATGCACGGCGGCGCCGAGCGCGTATTGCAGGCGGCGCTGGCCGGCGTGCTGTTCAACGACCTCAACGCTTGCAACGCCTATGGCGACGCGCAGGCCGTCGCCGCCCGCGTCGCCGCGCCGGTGACGCTCGTTCTCGGCGAGCGCGACATGATGACGCCGGCCAAAGCCGGGCGGGCGCTGGCGGCGGCGCTGCCGCAGGCCCGCACCGTGGTGCTGCGCGGCGCCGGGCACATGATGATGATCGAGCGGCCGGACGAGGTGCTGGCGGCGCTGCGCGCGCAGGCCGCGGCGTAACTACGGCCCGGTCGGCGTCAGCGCCACCACTGCGGTTTCGCCTTGCAGGCGAAGGGCGGCGCCGTCGATCAGGCCGCGCGCCAGCCCATCGCGGGCGCGGTCCGCACCGGCGGCAAGCGCCGTGGCGATGTCGTCGGGCGCAAGCGGGGCGACGTCGCGCGTCACCGGACGGTCTCCGAGATCGCTGTCGGGCTGGATGTCGCGGGCCGGCACGCGGACGATGCCGGCGTGGCCCGGCAGATCGACGGCATTGGCGATCACGGTGGCCGCGGCATCGGCCATCGCCGCGGTTTTCGCCAGCACCGTCACCGCGTCGGCGATGCCGAGCGAGAAACTGCGGCCGTGGCGGCCCGAGGTGGCGATGCCGCGGCTCGCATGTTGCGCGGTGAGCCGCGTGCGGCCGATCAGCGACGGGCGATCCGGGCGATCGATCAGGCCGACGACGAACTCCTGCCCCGGCGTGAGATGCAGTGCGATGTCGCCGCCGTTGTTGACATAGGCGCGCGTCAGCGGCGCGGCCGCAACCATCGCGCCAAGCACCTCCTCGGCGACCGCGCCGGCGACCGCCGCCATCGGCGTGATGAAGCCCGCGTCGGCGAACGGCGCGACCGCCGCCGCCATGCGCCGGGCGACGGGGCCGCGCAAGGGCCGTCGCTCGTGCGCCGGCGCCCGCAGATCGGGCAGTTCCTCGCACAGCGTATCGAGCAGGCCGGTCAGGCGCGTCACGGCCGCCGCGTAGGCCGCGCGCACGCCGGCCTCCGCGCCGTGCGCCTCGATCACCAGATCGATCGGCCCGTCGCTGAGGTGCAGCCGGCGACCGTCCGCGAGGTAGGAAACTTGAGGGAGCCGGCTCATCGGGCACCTTGCGGTGGTCCGAAGGCGCAGGGTGGCGGAGACGGAGGGATTCGAACCCTCGATAGGGCTTTAGGGCCCTATAACGGTTTAGCAAACCGCCGCCTTCAGCCACTCGGCCACATCTCCGGCTCGCCTGCATATGCCCGAGACGGCGGCCCCGGGCAAGTCTTGGTCGCGCGCTCCGGTCACGCCGGCGCTGGCTCGCCTGCACATGGCCTCGCCCGGGCGCCGGATCGGTTGTCGCGCGGCCGGGAACCGCCCCCTCGGCGGGGCGGGCGGGGCCGCGAATCCACCCATCCCGGCGGTAGCTGTTCCAGCGGCTGCGGGGCCTGTGCCGACCGACCGGAACGGCAGAAGCGAATTGTTCTCCGTTCGCCACAGGGAATCGGGAGGGACCGTAAAAGATATAAGAAATCAACGGCTTAAAGAAAAGGAGCAAAGGCGTCCGCGTGTTATTTGTGCAACAGGGGGCCAAAAACAGCAGTATTGGGGCCGTTTTGCAGCGGTCCTTTGTTGCCATCATGGAACGCTTCGGTAATGCTCCCCAAAGCGACGGAGGGGGGCATCCCGAGGTCGTTACCGTCTTGGGTGGTTCGCCATGGTCCTCGCGTTCAAGCGGGAGCGCGAAGCGGCCGGGCGGTGAGCGGGGCAGGGGGAGAGGTCATTCGGGGCGACCCGGCGGATCGGAACCTGCTCCAAACAAGCAACTTTGGAGGTTTACATGAAGATGGTAAAGAGCCTTGTCCTCGGCTCGGCGGCGGGTCTGCTCGCCCTCAGTGCTGGGGCGCAGGCGGCCGATCTTCCGTTGAAGGCCAAGGCGGTCGAATACGTGAAGGTCTGCTCGCTCTACGGCGCGGGCTTCTACTACATCCCGGGCACCGACACCTGCATCAAGATCGGCGGCTACGTGTTCGCCGAGACCTCGTTCCATGCGCAGGGCGCCACCATGTCCCCGGCGTGGAACCGGCCCTGGACCCGTGACTCGAACGACTACATCGCCCGTTCGCGTTTCGGCCTGCAGATCGACACGCGCACCGCGACCGAATACGGCGTGGTCCGCACCTACTTCAACGGCACCTACAGCTGGACCACCGAGCCCGGCACGAACCGTGCGGGCGGCGAACTCGGCGTCTACCATGCGTTCGTGCAGTTCGCCGGCTTCACCTTCGGTAAGGCGGTGTCGGTGTTCTCGCCGCCGTGGAACGGTGGCCCGGGCTCCAACATCACCTCCTACCTCATCGGTGGTGACGATACCGGCACCGGCGTGAACCAGGTGGCTTACACCGCCCAGTTCGGCAACGGCGTGTCGGCCTCGATCGCGTTGGAAGAGTCGAACGGCCTGAACGCCGTCGGCGCTGGCAACTCCTACCGCCGTGCGCCGATTTACGGTGCGGTGGCAGGTGCGCTCGCTCCGGTTCCGTGGGCCGGCACCAACGTTCCGGACATCGTCGGCGCCATCAAGCTCGACCAGGCCTGGGGCATGATCCAGTTGTCGGCCGCGGCTCACCAGATCCGTTCCAATCTGGGTGTTGGCGTTCCGCAGCTGTCTGACACCTGGGGCTTCGCGGTTCAGGGCGCTTTGACGCTGAAGAACCTGCCGACCGGTCCGGGAGACACGATCAACCTGTCGGCTGGCTACACCGACGGTGCCTCGCGCTACCTGATCGGCGGCGTGTCCCCGGATACCTATCAGATCTGGGACGGCGGCACCTTTGCGGCGCGTGGCATGTCCAACGACGCGGTGATCGTGGCCGACGGCGCGGGTAACCTGAGCTATCAGAAGACCTCGGCCTGGGGCATCCGCGGCGCCTTCAACCACAACTGGGATCCGTACTGGGCCACCTCGGTGTACGGTTCTTACACCGCGGTCACCCACACCGGCGCGGTCAAGACCGCTCTCGGCTGGAACCCGGACTTCGCGATCAGCCAGATCGGCGTGAACGTGCGCTGGACCCCGGTCAAGAACCTGACGTTCACGGGTGAAGCGCTGTACACGCACCTCGACCAGAACCTGGCTGCCGGTTCGATCTACACCGGCACTGCCGCTGGTGCGATCGCTCGCGACACCGGCACCTGGACGTTCGGCGTTCGCGCCATGCGGACCTTCTGATCGGGCGCGTCTTCGGACGCTCACGATCTGAGTTCCAGACCCCCGGCGGGCAACCGCCGGGGGTTTTTTCTTTCTTTCTTTCCTTCGCCCTTGTTCCTTCCTTCTTCACCCGTCGTAGTCGGCCCGCCCGACAGCCACGCTCGGCCGGATGCGTCACCGGAGCGTTGTCGATTGCGCCGGCTGGCCGCGCCGCGCTCCCCACGAATTGGA
>JBDHSY010000388.1:0-3545 GCA_039808405.1 Xanthobacteraceae bacterium | reverse complement strand
CGATTGGAAACCATACGGCAATGCCCGCTTCCAATATTGGATCGACATCCCGCCGGGTTTCACGGGAGTAAAAGAGCCGGAGAATAGCGACGGCGGCAGCTCCTCATCCCCCGATGGCCGCGCGGAATTACGCGTCTGGGGCAGCTATCTGACCGAGGGAAGCTTCGCTGCCGAAGTCAATTGGCGCATTGACCAGGACCGCAGCAATGGCTGGATCATCGCTTATCGCAAACAGAAGGCGAACTGGGCTGTATGGTCGGGGACCAAAGACGATCGCATCTTCTATGAGCGCGCCATTCCTGTCTGCGACGATGCAACGGCGTATTTTCGTCTCGAATACGATAAAGAGCAGAAAAAGACATTCGACCCGATTATTTCGAGGCTGGTCAAGTCACAGCGAGCCAGCCGATGTTGAGATCGTTCCATGCCGACCGTGTCTGCGGCCTTCACGCGCCGGCAGGACCCGCCGGCGCAACGAACAGCTTTCTCAACTGCCAGTCCACCCGAGCCATTTGATGGAGACGGATTAGCGCAGCGCGGCGGCACAGATCAGGGAGCGGAGATGGCACGCAAGTTAAAGCAAAGATACGTCCCCGATTATCGATTGGCATGGCTCCTCGGAGTATTGGGAACCGCCGTGTTTGCGCTCGGCGCCTGGGCCGCAACAAAAGGATGGCAGACACGCCAGTGGCCGCGCGCCGAAGCCGAAATCATCGATGCGAGCCTCGCGCGCAATGAGCGCAAAGCGAAAGACGGAACACTCGAGCATCGTTATTCATTCGCCGTGAATTATCGCTATGCGGTGGACGGCCAGACGTTCATCGGGCACGGCACCGAGCCCTACGATCTCGGCATGCAGAACTCGGCGGGTGCCCGGACGATGTCCGAGGATTATCCGGTCGGAGCCAAGGTGCAGGTGCGGTACCGCCCGGAGAATCCCGCTGAAGCTTATCTGATGCCGGGGCCGAGCTCGTTTTCCCTGATATTGCTGGGGCTGGGAGGGATTTTCTGGCTGGTCGCTCTGCTCGCACGCCGCATGATCCGGCTTGGACCAGGAGAGGACGAGGACCCCGAAAGCAAACTCGAACCGCCGTCGGTCAGGTCGCCGACGCTCGACCTCACAATCGCGAGCTATTATGAAAAGTCCGACAACGGCACACCATCACGCCCGCCATCATCAAGGTCATAGCTGAAATGACATGCCGGATGCGGCATGAATGAGGATCAAAAGAGCCATGACCGTTAGGCCGCTCCCGATCACGATTGCTGCCGTTGTTGCTGTGATCTTCGGTATCCTGACCGTTTTTTCGGGCGGGCAAGCGTTATTCGGTGGGGTGGGCATGGGCGCTGTCGTGCCCTTCGTCCTGACGTTCAATTTCATCGCCGGTTTTGCCTATGTGCTGGCGGGCATCGGACTGTGGCGCATGGCGAGGTGGGCGCCGGTGCTGTCCGTCGCGATCGCGGTGGCGACCGCCGCGGTGTTTGCTGCCTTCCTGTGGCACGTCTGGCATGGCGGCGTCTATGAAGCTCGCACCATGGGCGCGATGCCGCTACGCCTCATCGTCTGGATTGTCATCGCGGCGGTCGCGATTAGATGCAGATAGCGCCGATGACCGGCGATGGCAGAAAAGCGGTTCTGCGATCGACCGGATTCGATCAGATGCTACCGAAGATCTAGCCGCCAGTCATTTCGCTGTGCTTCTGCTTCGATGTCGACGCTGCGCCCACCAAATCCTGAATCGCTCGAGCCACCGACCGAATCTCGGTGCTGGTGAGCCGTGCCGATATGCGGTCGGCAGCTCGGCACGATTGCTTTTGGCTTCCTTCAGCCTCTTGGGAAAATACCAGCCTGGGTGCTGGTGCCCGACCGCTATGACGATGGCGGCTTCTCGGGCGGCACCTTGGAACGGCCCGCCCTGCAACGCTTGCTCAGAGATATCGAGGCCGGACGCGTCGACATCGTGGTGGTCTACAAGATCGACCGGCTGTCGCGCTCGCTGATGGACTTTGCCAAGCTCGTCGAGGTGTTCGACCGCAACAACGTCACCTTCGTCAGCGTGACCCAGTCGTTCAACACCACCACCTCGATGGGCCGGTTAACGCTGAACATCCTGCTGTCCTTCGCGCAGTTTGAGCGTGAGGTGATCGGTGAGCGCATCCGCGACAAGTTTGCAGCGTCCCGCAAGAAGGGTATGTGGATGGGAGGCTATCCACCGCTGGGCTACGACGTGAAGGATCGCAAGCTTGTGGTCAACGAAGTGGAAGCCGCGACTGTGCGCATGATCTTCGAGCGATATGTGCTGGTGGGCTCGGCTACGATTCTTGCCCGGTCTCTGGCTGCCGAGGGCATCCTGACCAAGCGTAGCCGTCCCGTCGATCGTGGCTATCTCTACATTCTGCTGAACAACAGGACCTACATCGGCGAGGTTACGCACAAGGGCAACAGCTATCCCGGCGAGCATCGGGCGATCATCGAATCCCCATTGTGGAACAAGGTGCATGCCATCCTGAAGGAAAGCCCGCGCCAGCGGGCCGCCAATACACGCAGGCAGACTCCTGCTCCCCTCAAGGGGCTTCTGTTCGGACCGGACGGCCGCGCCTTGACCCCAGCCCATACGCGCAAAGGCAGCAAGCTCTATCGCTATTACGTCTCCACCGGCGTGATCAAACGCGGCCCCGAGGCCTGCGTGGTTCGCCGGATCCCTGCGGCCGAGGTCGAAGCCGCCGTCATCGATCAGGTGAGAGCGTGTCTGCGCACCCCCGACATCATCGTCCAGACCTGGAAACAGGCACGACACCATGATGCCCGTATCACCGAGGCCGAGATCCGTGATGCGCTTGTCGAGTTCGACGCGCTTTGGAATGAGTTGTTTCCCGCCGAGCAGACCCGCATCGTACAGCTGCTGGTCGAGCGGGTCGACGTCAATCCTGATGGCCTGACCATTCGGCTGCGTGCCGATAGCCTCGCATCGCTTGCCAAGGACCTGCAGCGCAAGGCGGCGGCCTGATGACAGAGACGATCACGATTCACGTTCCGATGGCATTCCGCCAGCGTGGCGGTCGTAAGCTGATCGTCGCGCCGGACGGCCGCACTCTGCAAGCCGTATCGCGGCGCCCAAATATCGACAACGTTCTTCTCAAGGCGCTGGTCCGTGCCTTCCGTTGGCAAAGGCTGCTCGACGATGGAGTCTACGGCACGATCAAGGAGATCGCCGCACGGGAAAAGATCGACGCTTCCTATGTCGGCGACGTGCTGCGCCTGACCCTCCTTGCCCCGGACATCGTCGAGATGATCCTCGACGGTCATCAGCCTCCGGCCCTGCAGTTCGAATCCTTACGCAAATCCCTGCCGCTCGCATGGCAGGAGCAGCGCAGAACCATTTGCAGCGGGGAATGAGCAGCAATCCGCGGTCGAATCCGGATTCACGGAGCAGATTTGAAACAGCCTTTAGGTTATCTCTAGCAAAATCAATGGGTTAGAGCCTAAAGGCGAAGGAGTCGCAGTCCGCAGGTTGAGAGAAAAAGGGCCAACAGAGAATGAGAAA
>JBDHSY010000387.1:0-3567 GCA_039808405.1 Xanthobacteraceae bacterium | reverse complement strand
CGCAGCCACTCCGCTCCCGCGACGGCCGCGCCCGCCGTGGCGCCTTCGCAGCCCACCCTCGCCCCGGCGGCGCCCGCGCGCGAGATCGTGCTGCGGCCGTTCGGCCCGCTGCGGCCGCGCGTGCTGCTGATCGGGGCATCGACCGGCGGGCCGCAAGCCTTGATGCGGCTGGCCGCCGATCTCGGCCCGGTGGTCGATCGCGTGCCGGTGCTGATCACCCAGCACATGCCGCCGATGTTCACCACCATCCTCGCCGAACACCTGGCACGCGTCAGCCGGCGCCCGGCGGCGGAGGGGATCGACGGCGAACCGATCCGGGCCGGGCGCATCTACATCGCGCCGGGCAAATCGCACATGCAGGTCGTCGCGCGCGGCGCCGGGGCGGCGATTGCGCTCGACGATGGCCCGCGGATCAACTTCTGCAAGCCGGCGGTCGATCCCCTGTTCGCCTCGGCGGCACGCATCTGGCAGGCGGCGACGCTGGCGCTGGTGCTGACCGGCATGGGCGCCGACGGCATGCGCGGCGGGCGCGACATCGTCGCCGCCGGCGGCAGCGTGATCGCGCAGGACGAAGCCTCGAGCGTGGTATGGGGCATGCCGGGCGCGGTGGCGCAGGACGGCCAGTGCTCGGCGATCCTGCCGCTCGACCGCATCGCCGGATCGCTGGTCCAGCTCTATGCGGGAGATCGGCCGTGACGCCCCAGGACTACGATTTCCTGCGCCGCTTCCTCAAGGAGCGCTCCGGCCTCGATCTTGCCGCCGACAAGCAATACCTGGTGGAGAGCCGGCTTGCGCCGCTGGCGCGGCGCGCCGGGCTTGCCGGCATCAGCGAGCTCGTCGAGCGCATCAGGACGCGCCCCGACAGCCTCGCCACCGATCTCGTCGAGGCGATGACCATCAACGAGACGTTCTTCTTTCGCGACAAGGCGCCGTTCGACGAACTGTGCGACAGCATCGTGCCGATGCTGACCGGCCCGCGCGCCCAGCGCAAGGTGCTGCGGGTCTGGTGCGCCGCCGGCTCGACCGGGCAGGAGCCCTATTCGATCGCGATGTGCTTCAAGGAGATGGCCGCGCAGCTCGCCGGCTGGCGCATCGAGATTCTGGCGACCGACCTGTCGCAGGGCGTGCTGGAAAAAGCCAAGGCCGGCATCTACACCCAGTTCGAGGTGCAGCGCGGGCTGCCGATCCAGATGCTGATGAAATACTTCAAGCAGCTCGGCGAACTGTGGCAGATCAACCCCGACATCCGCGCCATGGTGCAGCATCGCCAGTTGAACCTGTTGCAGGGCTTCGCCCACCTCGGCACCTTCGACATCATCTTCTGCCGCAACGTGCTGATCTATTTCGACCAGCCGACCAAGAGCCGGCTGTTCGCCGGGCTCGCCAAGGCGATCGAGCCCGACGGCGTGCTGGTGCTCGGCGCCGCCGAAACGGTGATCGGGCTCAGCGACGCGTTCCGGCCGTGGCCCGAGCATCGCGGCCTGTACCGGCCGACGCCCGCCGCCGCCCAGCCGGCCGTGGTGGCGCCGGCGCAGCTCTGACCCGTCGCTTCCGGACATAAAAAAAACTCCGCCGAACGGCGGAGTTTTTTGTTTCGCTGGCGTTACCGGGCGGCCGCGCAGAGTCCGATCCAGCTTACTCGAATCAGCCTCTGCGATGATCCTTTTGTTCGAGCATGACCTTATCCGAAAACCGGTTCCCACCCTCGGGTCAAGCCCGAGGGCAGGCTTTTTCGGGATCATGCTCTAAGCGGGAATGCGCGCCTCGTCCTCGGTGGGCTCGCGCAGCACGTAACCGCGGCCCCACACCGTCTCGATGAAGTTGCGGCCGTCGGAGGCGTTGGCGAGCTTCTTGCGCAGCTTGCAGATGAACACGTCGATGATCTTCAGTTCGGGCTCGTCCATGCCGCCATAGAGATGGTTGAGGAACATCTCCTTGGTCAGCGTCGTGCCCTTGCGGAGCGAAAGCAGCTCCAGCATCTGGTATTCCTTGCCGGTCAGATGCACGCGCTGGCCGGCCACCTCGACGGTCTTGGTGTCGAGGTTGACGATCAGGTCGCCGGTCTGGATCACCGACTGGGCATGGCCCTTGGAGCGGCGCACGATGGCGTGGATGCGCGCCACCAGCTCGTCCTTGTGAAAGGGTTTTGTCATGTAGTCGTCGGCGCCGACGCCGAGACCCTTGACCTTGTCCTCGATGCCGGCGAGGCCGGACAGGATCAGGATCGGCGTCTTGACCTTGGACAGCCGCAGCGACTTCAACACCTCGTAGCCCGACATGTCGGGCAGGTTGAGGTCGAGCAGAATGATGTCGTAGTCATAGAGCTTGCCGAGATCGATGCCTTCCTCGCCGAGATCCGTCGTGTAGACGTTGAAACTCTCGGATTTGAGCATGAGCTCGATCGACTGCGCAGTCGCGCTGTCATCTTCTATCAGCAATACGCGCATGCCAGTCCCCTAGTCGTCGCCGATGCGGGCGTCAGGCCGGCCGCGGAGCGGCACTGGAAAACGCCGTGGAACAACTGATTCGGATCCTGACGACATATGGTTAACAAAAACTGATTCGTCCCCGCAAGCAGGCCCGGTGCAATTTTCGTCGAATCGACCTAAAGTGCTGGAGTGAATCAACTTTTCCGGTCCGCCGTCGTTCAGGTTCCAAATTAAGAGCGGATCTCAGCGAATTTGTGCGAACGTTCCCCTCTCGATCGGGGGAAAGTGTGCGCAAACGCCGAGACAGTGACGCAATGATTAACGACGCGGGTAAACACCAGGTTAAGGCGATCGCCTCATGGTCGCGAAACGTAAGGCTTTCACGGTGAGGACGCTCGCCGAGCAGATCGGCGACATCGACGACGTCAATACTTATGGCCGCGTCGCCGGCGTCCGCGGCCTGATGGTGGAGATCGCCGGCCCCCTGCATGCGATGTCGGTCGGCGCCCGCGTGGTGATCGAGACCGGGCGCGGCGCGCCGATCCCCTGCGAGGTGACCGGCTTTTCCGGCGACAACGCGGTGGCGATGCCGTTCGGCACGCTCGACGGCGTGCGCCGCGGCTGCCGCGCCACCATCGTCAACGCCGCCTCCCGGGTGCGGCCCTCGCCGGCCTGGCTCGGCCGCGTGCTCAACGCCATGGGCGAGCCGATCGACGGCAAGGGGCCGCTGCCGCAAGGCCCCGTGCCGATGCCGTTCCGCAACCCGCCGCCGCCGGCCCACGCCCGCAGGCGGGTCGGCGCGCCGCTCGACCTCGGCGTGCGCGCGCTCAACACCTTCCTGACCTGCTGCCGCGGCCAGCGCATGGGCATCTTCGCCGGCTCCGGCGTCGGCAAATCGGTGCTGTTGTCGATGCTGGCGCGCAACGTCGAGGCGGCCGTCTCGGTGATCGGCCTGGTCGGCGAGCGCGGTCGCGAGGTGCAGGAGTTCTTGCAGGACGACCTCGGCGAGGAGGGGCTGGCCCGCTCCGTCGTGGTGGTGGCGACCTCGGACGAGCCGGCCCTGATGCGCCGCCAGGCCGCCTATCTGACCATGGCGATCGCCGAATATTTCCGCGACGCGGCGCGCGACGTACTGGTG
>JBDHSY010000386.1:0-3575 GCA_039808405.1 Xanthobacteraceae bacterium | reverse complement strand
CCAGGCCCGATGGTGACGAGAAGCTCGACACGCAGAAGGCGCTCGGCCTCGATCTCGCCGCGCTGAGCAAGGATCTGAGGACGCGCTACAAGATCAAGGACAGCGTCAAGGGCGTTGTCGTCACCGATGTGGAGGCGGATTCGGACGCCGCCGAGAAGCGGCTCAGCGCCGGCGACGTCATCGTCGAGGTGGCGCAGGAAGCCGTGAGCAGCGCTTCCGATATCCGCAAGCGCGTCGACCAGTTGAAGAAGGACGGCAAAAAGGCTGTGCTGCTGATGGTCTCGAACGGCGCGGGCGAACTGCGGTTCGTGGCGCTGAGCCTGAAGTAGGCGGGCGACCGCATCTTCAGCACGTCGTTCCGACGGCTTGCAATGCGAGCCGACCAGAAATTCATGGTCCCCTGTATGGGCGTTTCGGGTAACAGCAGTCGCACGGATGACGGTTTCCGGGTTCGCAGTTGCGCGCCCCTCGGCATGCCGACGTTATTGATATCTGCTATGCCCCAGAACCAATCTATTCGCTGACGAACTCGTCGCGCCGATATCCTTGCGCATACAACAGCGCAGTGAGGTCGCCATAGTCGATTCGCGCAGCGGCCGCTGCGGCAACCGCCGGCTTGGCGTGATAGGCGACGCCAAGACCTGCGTTTTGAATCATGCCGAGGTCGTTGGCGCCGTCGCCGACGGCAAGCGTATCGACATTGTCGAGATCGAAGGCCTCGCGCAGTTCGACCAGCGTCGCAAGTTTTGCCTCGCGACCGACGATCGGTTCGGCGGCCTTGCCTGACAATTTCCCGTCTTCGATAAGTAGCGTATTGCCGCGATCTTCCTGGAAGCCGATCATGGGGGCCACCGCTTTCGTAAAGAGCGTAAAGCCGCCGGAGATCAGGCAGGTATAGCCGCCATTGGCGCGCATGGTCATGACCAGTTCGCGGCCGCCCGGCGTCGGCGTGATGCGTTGTGCCAGTACGTCGTCGACAACGGTGACGGGAAGGCCCTTCAACAGCGCCACGCGCTCGCGAAGCGCGTCCTCGAATTTCATTTCTCCGCGCATGGCGCGTTCGGTGATGGCGGCGACATGCGCCTTGAGACCGGCGAAATCGGCGAGTTCGTCGATGCACTCCTGGCCGATCATGGTGGAATCCATGTCGGCCAGAAAGAGCTTCTTGCGCCGGCCAAGCTGCGGCTGCACCACAATGTCGATCGGCAGATCGCCGCGCGCTTCGTGCAGGCGCTGCACGATCGCAGGAATGGTCTTCTCACTTTCGAAGGGAATGTCGGCCGCGACTTCGTCCCACAGCCAATGCGCCGGCCCGGCATTGCCAAGAATTGCGCGCGCGCCGTCCAGCACCGTGCTATCGAGCGCGGGGTTGGCAGGATTGCAGATCAGCGTGGCGACGAGCGACATGAGCGGGGTAAATCCTGGCGAGGCGGAAGAGGGTGGGGCGGATGCCGTGCTTATCGCAGGACCGACGGCGAGCGGCAAGTCGGCGCTGGCGCTTTCGCTTGCCGAGCGCACCGGCGGCATCGTCATCAACACCGACTCCATGCAGGTGTATCGCGATCTCCGTATCATCACGGCACGTCCGACGCCGGACGAGGAAACGCGCGCGCCGCACCGGCTTTACGGTCATGTCGATGCGAGCGTGAACTGCTCCGCGGGGATGTGGGTCGGCGACGCGGCCAAAGCTCTTCGGGATGCGCGCACCCAAAACCGGCTGCCGATCTTTGTCGGTGGCTCCGGTCTCTACTTCAAGGCGCTGACCCGCGGCCTGTCGGCGGTGCCGCCCATTCCGTCCCGGGTGCGTGACGCCGTGCGGGCGCGACTCGAACGCGAAGGGCCCGAGGCATTGCATGCCGTTCTCGCTCGGCGCGATCCGGCGGCGGCGGAGCGCCTGAAGCCGCGCGACCGCACCCGCATCGCCCGCGCGCTCGAAGTCGTCGAGGCGACCGGACGCTCGCTGACGGACTGGCACGACGAAGGACTGCCGCCGCTGTTGCCGGCGGAGCGGGTGCGTGCCGTCTTCCTCGCCCCCGAGCGGCCCGCGCTTTATGCCCGCATCGACCGCCGCTTCGAGACGATGCTGGCGGCCGGCGCGCTCGACGAGGTGGCGCAGCTCAAGGCGCGGCAGCTCGACCCGCTGTTGCCGGCGATGAAAGCGCACGGCGTGCCGGCGCTGATCCGCCATCTCGCCGGCGACATCTCCCTCGCGGAGGCGACCGCGGCCGGGCAGGCCGACACCCGCCACTATGCCAAGCGGCAGTTCACCTGGTTCCGCCACCAGCTGCCGGAGTTTTCCTGGACCGCTCCCGAACACGCTGCGGCCGCTATCCGCGCCGTTGTCGCAGCCGCGCCATGAGACTTTTTGTCTTGACCGGCAGGGGCGGCGGTTCTATGCTTTCAGCAATCTTCGGAAAAGTATCACGGCAAACGCGCAACATTATGATCCGCATTTTGACCAGCGTCGTCATCCTTATCGTACCCTGGCACACCGCCGGGGGTGGCTGACGGCCACCCGCTGTCCAGGCGGTGTGCGAGGGCCTTCAAAGGCCCTTTTTTATTGCCTGAACGGCCCCTTGTTTGGCGTGAACGACCCCGATCCCGACCTTTAATCCCGGAGCCTTGAAATGAGCGACGACCAGCCTCACGATCCGAACCGCATGACGGGCGCTGCCATGATCGTGCGCGCGCTGATCGACCATGGCGTCAAGCACATCTTCGGGTATCCGGGCGGCGCGGTCCTGCCGATCTACGACGAGATTTTCCAGCAGGGCGAGGTCGAGCACATCCTGGTGCGCCACGAGCAGGGCGCCGGCCACGCCGCCGAGGGCTATGCCCGCTCCACCGGCAAGCCGGGCGTCGTGCTGGTGACCTCCGGCCCCGGTGCCACCAACATGGTGACGCCGCTGACCGATGCGCTGATGGATTCCATTCCGCTCGTCTGCATCTCCGGGCAGGTGCCGACGCACCTGATCGGCAACGACGCCTTCCAGGAATGCGACACCGTCGGCATCACCCGGCCCTGCACCAAGCACAACTGGCTGGTGCGCGACGTCAACGATCTGGCGCGCGTGCTGCACGAGGCGTTCTACGTCGCGAGCTCGGGACGGCCCGGGCCGGTGGTGGTCGATGTGCCGAAGGACGTGCAGTTCGCCGTCGGCACCTATCATCCGCCGCAAAAGTCCGACGTGCATGCCTCCTACAAGCCGCGCGTCCAGGGCGAGCCGGCGCAGATCGCCAAGGCGGCCGCCTTGCTCGCCTCCGCGCGCCGCCCGGTGATCTATTCCGGCGGCGGCGTGGTCAATTCCGGCTCGCAGGCGGCGGCGGCGCTGCGCGCACTGGTCGAGGCAACCGGCTTTCCGATCACCTCGACCTTGATGGGGCTTGGCGCCTACCCGGCGTCGGGGCCGAACTGGCTCGGCATGCTCGGCATGCACGGCACCTACGAGGCCAACATGGCGATGCACGATTGCGACGTCATGCTGTGCGTCGGCGCGCGCTTCGACGACCGGATCACCGGGCGCATCGACGCCTTCTCGCCGGGCTCGAAGAAAATCCATGTCGACATCGATCCG
>JBDHSY010000385.1:0-3583 GCA_039808405.1 Xanthobacteraceae bacterium | reverse complement strand
GACCAACGACAGCTTCCACAATTACGCGGACTATGCGTTGTCGGACGCGTTCCACGAGGGTCTCCGGCACCTGCGGGAGGAAGGCCACAGGCGGTGCTGCACGATCATGTGCTCCGAGGCCGTGTGGTGGCGATGTCATCGCCGGATCGTCGCCGACTATCTGATCGCCAACGGGGAGACCGTGTTCCACATCATGGGACAGGGCCGTCTCGAGCCGGCCCGTCTGACGCCTGGCGCCATCGTTCAACCGGACAAAACCGTTCGCTATCCCGCTGCCGACGATGCGGCCCGATGAGCGATGCGGCTATCCCGCCTTGCGCAGGCGCGCGCCCGATCGGGACGTCTTCGCCTTGGCGCGGCGTTGCGTGGATTTGGCGGACGTCCGCCGCGGCGTCGCCTCCTTGCCCTTGAGGCTCTGGCGCAGGGCGTCCATCAGGCTGACGACGTTGCTGGGCGCCGCTTCCGGCTCCGGCGCCGTGATGGTCTTGCCGGCCGCCTTCTTCTTCACCAGCGCCTTGAGCGCCGCCTCGTAGTCGTCCTTGAACGAGGCCGGGTCGAAATGCGCCGCCTTGGTGGCGAGGATATGCTCGGCCAGCTCCACCATGTCCTTGCTGATCTTGGGCGTCTTGATGTCGTCGAAATAGTCGGCTTCGTCGCGGACTTCCTCGGCGTAGCGCAGCGTGGTCGCCACCAGCCCCTTGCCGAGCGGCTCGATCGCCACGACGTATTCGCGGTTGGTCAGCACCACCCGCGCCAGCGCCGCGCGGTCCTTGTTCTTCATGGCGTCGCGAATCACCGCGAAGGCGTCGGCCCCGGACTTGCCGTCGGGCACCAGGTAATAGGGCCGGTCGAGGTAGCGGCGATCGATCTCCGCGATCGGCACAAAACTGTCGATCTCCAGGGTGTGGGTGCTTTCGAGCCGCACCGCGTCGAGTTCGTCCTTGCCGATCGGGACGTATTTGTCCTTGGCCACCTCGTAGCCGCGGCCCTTCTGCTCCTTTTCGACCACCTCGCCGGTCTCGGCATCGACCATCTGCTGTTTCAGCCGGTTGCCGGTCTCGGTGTTGATCATGTGGAAGCGGGTGCGCTCGGCGGTGGTGGCGGCGGGGTAGAGCGCCACCGGGCAGGTCACCAGCGACAGTTTCAGGGAGCCTTTCCAGTAGGCGCGCGGCAGCATGACGACCTCGGTTACGCTAAAGAATACACTGGAACCTGAACCCGCGCCCGGGCGTTTCGTTCCATTGCCGCAGTCGTCCGGGGTCGGCCGTGCCCTCCAGAAAGCTCGCCAGCTATCGCACCAAGCGCGATTTCGCGCGAACGCCGGAGCCGTCCGGCGGCGACGTCGCGTCGTCCCGGCTGCCCCGTTTCGTGATCCAGAAGCACGACGCCACGCGCCTGCACTACGACCTGCGGCTGGAGCTCGATGGCGTGTTCAAGTCGTGGGCGGTGACGCGCGGGCCCTCGCTCGATCCGAAGGACAAGCGGCTTGCCGTCGAGGTCGAGGACCACCCGCTCGCCTATGGCGACTTCGAGGGCACGATCCCCAAGGGGCAATACGGCGGCGGCACGGTGATGCTGTGGGACCGCGGTTACTGGCAGGGCGACAACCCGCAAGCGGGGCTGCGCAAGGGCGACCTGAAATTCGCTCTGGCCGGCGACAAGCTCAAGGGCGAATGGGTGCTGGTGCGCATGAAACGCGACCGCGACGGGGCCAAGCGCACCAACTGGCTCTTGATCAAGCATCGCGACGAATACGCCCGCGAGGGAAAGAAGGCGGCGTTGCCCGACGACGACCGCTCCGTCGCCTCGGGCCGCACCATGGCGCAGATCGCAAAGGGGGTCGGCGGCAAGCCAAAGCCGTTCATGCTGCGCAAGAGCGCGGCGGCGAGCCTGTCCAGAGCCGATGCGGTGTGGGATTCGCGCAAAGGACTGGCCGCGGAGAAGCGGGCGGGGCGCTCGCGCAAAGCTGCCGCGGGCAGCGCGATGCCGGATTTCATCGCCCCGCAACTGTGCAGGGTGGTGGCGCGGCCGCCGGCGGGGACCGGCTGGGTCCACGAGATCAAGTTCGACGGCTACCGCATCCAGATGCGCATCGAGGGCGGCGGCGTCACGCTCAAGACCCGCAAGGGGCTCGACTGGACCGACAAGTTTGCCGCCATCGCCAAAGCCGGCGCCCGGCTGCCCGACGGCATCGTCGATGGCGAGGTGGTCGCGCTCGACGCCGGCGGCACGCCGGATTTTGCCGCGTTGCAGGCCGCGCTGTCGGACGGCGACACCGATGCGCTGATTTTCTTCGCCTTCGATCTGTTGTTCGCCGAGCGCGAGGACCTGCGCAAGCTGCCGCTCACCGAGCGCAAGGCGCGGCTCAAACAGTGGCTCGCCAGGCTGCCGAAGACTGCGCCCGTCCGCTACGTCGAGCATTTTGCCACCGGCGGCGACGCCATCCTCAAGTCGGCGTGCCAATTGTCGCTCGAAGGCGTGATTTCGAAGGAGGCCGCCGCGCCGTACCGCTCCGGCCGCAGCGCGAGCTGGACCAAGGCGAAATGCCGCGCCGGCCACGAGGTGGTGGTCGGCGGCTGGAAAAGCAACGGCGGCAATACGTTCCGCTCGCTGATGGTCGGCGTGCCGCGCGGCGACCATCTCGCCTATGTCGGCGTCGTCGGCACCGGCTATGGCCGTAACGCGGTCGCGCGCCTGATGCCTGAACTCAAGGCCGTGGCGGCGCGCAAAAGCCCGTTCGGCGGTGCCGGCGCGCCGGCCGGCGGCCGCGACGTGCACTGGCTCAGGCCGGAGCTGGTGGCCGAGATCGAGTTCGCCGGCTGGACCGGCGATGGCATGGTGCGGCAGGCGGCGTTCAAGGGATTGCGGCGCGACAAGCCGGCCGCCGAGGTCGAGGCCGACGAGCCGGTGCCGGCCGCGCCGCCGCCGCTCGATGCCAAGGTGAAGACGGCGAAGAAGGCGCCCGCGCGCAACGGCGCACGGGCCAACGCCGGCCGGGCGGCGGTGATGGGGGTTGCCATCTCGAAGCCGGACAAGGCGCTGTGGCCGGATGCCGGCGATGGCGAGCCGGTCACGAAACTCGACCTTGCGCGCTACATGGAGACGATCGGCGGCTGGCTGATCGAGCATGTCAAAGGCCGGCCATGCTCGCTCTTGCGTGCCCCCGACGGCATCGATGGCGAGACATTCTTCCAGCGCCATGCCATGCCCGGCATGTCGAACCTGCTGGATGAGGTGAAGGTCGCCGGCGACCGCAAGCCGTATTTGCAAGTGGACCGCGTCGAGGGGCTGGTCGCCGTTGCGCAGATCGGCGGCCTCGAACTGCATCCGTGGAATTGTGCGCCGGATCGGCCGGACGTGCCGGGGCGGCTGGTGTTCGACCTCGATCCCGCGCCGGAAGTCGGCTTCGACGCGGTGATCAAGGCCGCGAAGGAGCTGCGCGAGCGGCTGGAAACGCTCGGCCTTGCGACCTTCTGCAAGACCACCGGCGGCAAGGGGCTGCATGTCGTGGCCCCGCTTGCCACCGGCCGACGCGACACGCTGGACTGGAAGACGGCCAAGACGTTCGCGCACGAAATCTGTC
>JBDHSY010000384.1:0-3584 GCA_039808405.1 Xanthobacteraceae bacterium | reverse complement strand
ATGGTTTGATGCCAAATGGAAAGCCAGGTATCAAAATGCTCCTTTGCAATGGGCAAGCGGGCATGTGGCGGAAATGGAGCTCCAAAATAGGTTTGCTCATCCAGCAAAACGGTTTGCCAAAAACGATACATTTTTTCTAGGTGCTGTGGCCAGCGGTCCCGAATAACGTTGTTAAAAATAGGACCCAGTAATGCATTATTTCTTATGGCCTCATAAAAACTGTTTACCAGCAACTGTATGTCTTCAATACTCGTTATTTCTTTTTGCTCTATCATAACCTTGGTTCTATTGTTTTAAAAAAGCACCACCTTTTTTGAGCTGCATTGCCATTTGTTGCAGGCGGGTATTTTCCAGCATATCTTTAATCTCCGCTCTTATCATTTTAAATTTAAAATGAACGGGACAGGGTTTTTTATCATTGCATTTTTTGAGCCCCAGCGCACAGTTTTCAAACAGTGCATTACCATCAATAGCTTCCACAATATCACGGAGACATACCGTTTCCATTTGCCGGGCATTTAAGTAAAAACCCCCATTGGGACCTTTATCGGCACTCAATACGTTGCTTCGGGTAAGTTTTTGAAGTGTTTTGGCTGTAAAGGCCTCGGGGCCATCAATGGCTGCCGCAATAATTTTTTGGCTTACTTTTTTTTGCTGTAAGGATTGCTCAGCAATAAAAACCGTAGCCCTGATGGCATATTCGCAGGCTTTTGAAAACATGGTTCCTTTTTGAGTGGCAAATTTAAGCAATTTGGCCAGTAAAAGACTCACCTATCCTTTATTATTTCTTCTTTAGTAAATACTGTTTCAATACCATAGCCTGGCTATGCGCTTTGTCCTTTGCCGAAAACAGAAGAGTAAGTTTTTGGGTACGGGCAATTTTTTGGAGTCGCTCCACTTCCTGTGGTAAGGCATCCAGCTCGGCAGCATATTTTTGCGCAAAAGCCTCAAATTTTTCGGGCTCATGCCGGTACCATTTTCTGAGCTCCGTACTGGGGGCAATGATTTTGTTCCATTCGTTGAGCATGGCAGCTTCTTTTTTTATACCTCTTGGCCAAAGCCTGTCCACCAGCATCCGATAACCATCCGCAGCATCATACCCATCGTACACCCTTTTTATTGCAATACTCATTTCTTTCACTTTTCAATGATCAATAGTCATTAGTCATTAAGTCAATTGTCAATTATACATTCTACATTCACTCCACTCATAACTCATAACCCATAACTCATAATTCATAATTCCTAATTCATAATTCATAACTTTCAACTTTCCCTTTTCATCTTTCACCTATCAATTGTCATTGGTCATTAGTCATTAGGTCAATTATACATTATACATTATACATTATACATTGTATATTATACATTCCCTCTACTCATCACCTATCACTTTCAACTCTCAACTTTCATCAATCAATTGTCATTGGTCATTAGTCATTAGGTCAATTATACATTGTACATTATACATTCCCTCTACTCATCACCTATCACTTTCAACTCTCAACTTTCATCAATCAATTGTCATTGGTCATTGGTCATTAGTCATTAGGTCAATTATACATTGTACATTATACATTCCCTCCACTCATAACTCTTCAATTATACATTATACATTATACATTCCCTCCACTCATAACTCATAACTCATAACTCATAATTCCTAATTCCTAATTCCTAACTTTCCCTTTTCCCCTTTCAACTTTCAATTATCAATTGTCCATTTCTTCAAATTCCGGACAATCAATCCGTATATCCTTTGCTACCAGTTTTTGCTGAAGTAGTCCGCAGAAAAAATCCTTGCCCTTTTGCGAACGATGTGCACAGTGATAGCAACTTCTTTGCAAGCGCATAATTCCATCCTGTGAAACTGCACCCAACAAATGAGTGAGTCCCTGCCATAAATTTTCTTTTTGTACCTGTGGCATAGCCGCAAGCCAATTAAGCATAGGCTGGGTATATCTTTCGGTGAGGGCTACCATTTTTTTTCCTGCGGGGCTAAGGCTAATATGAAAACTGCGCATGTCGCTTGCATCGTATTGCTTCTTTAGCAGCCCTTTTTGCTCCAATACTTTTATGGCATCGCTGATGGTGGGGCGGGTAACCGAAAACTCCTTGGCCAGATAACTTACGGTATTATGCCTGACCGAATGGTACCGAATAAAGATGAGCAATTGAATTTGAATAGGACTAATCCCCTGCCCTGCCGCAAATTCCCAAAGCAGGGTTTTAAACAATTGCGAAATACGCTCCAGGCCCACAATAATTTTATGGTCCAAATGCTCGTGCTGAAACTGTGGATCAAATACAGGCATAGCCTAAAGTTACATTCAATTTTGATGCGATTGCTCGTTCCAGTAATAACTATCGGGATACATTCTTTGGCCAAAAATGGATGTACCCACCCTTACCATGGTTGCGCCTTCCCGGATGGCTGTTTCAAAATCACCACTCATGCCCATGGACAACTCCTGCATTTGGGTATGGGGCAATCCTGCTGCTACGATGTCATTTTTTATTTGCGCCAGCAACTGAAAACAACGGCGTACTTTTTCCTGCTCCGCACTAAACAATCCTATCGTCATTAGTCCCTTTATATTTAGCGTATCCAATGCAGCTACCTGCTTCGCCAGGTTAAGGGCTTCCTCTTGCGACACTCCAAATTTACTGGCCTCATAAGAAGTATTTACCTGCAATAGCACATCCATGGAGCGTCCTTCCTTTTGCAATTGCTTATCCAGGGCTATTGCCAAATGAAGCCGATCTACCGATTGAATACAATCGGCTACCGACAATACATCTTTTACTTTATTGGTTTGCAGATGACCAATAAAATGAAAAGCAATATGCTGTTGTTTTAAAAAAGGGTGCTTACGTTTAAGCTCCTGCACTTTATTTTCACCAATATAATTGAGCCCCGATTCCAGCGCTTCAATAATTTGTGGAGGCTCCACCGTTTTGGTAGCCAACAATAATTTTACATCCTGTGGTTGTCTGCCTGCGGCTATGCAGGCTGCATGGATGCGCTGTTGTATCTGCTGACGATTTTGATAAATTACACTCATGCCTTTGTGATTAAATCATCAATCTCCGCCTCGGGCATGCCGCTGAATTGAGCAAACCGATGCTCCGGAAAATGCGCCCGCAAAAATAAAATTTTATCCCTTCGTGTAGGTGCTGCGGGCAACTGTGCCGCAATGGTTTCCATCTCAATAATATAAAAACCTTTTTCTTCAATAGCTGCCATCATCAATGCCGTAGGCTCCTCAATATGGCAATACCGGCATTCACTGGCTGATAATGCTGCATTTTGTACGCCTTTAGATTCGAGGTATTGGCGGCCATAACCATAAATGAGCGCTGTATCCTTTACGGTATCCGGTAGTACAATATCAAAATGCATTACGGAGCCATTCGTTGTTTTTACATAAGTATCCCAAACTGCTACTTGCATAACTCATTTTTTTTGTTGAATAAATAATTGCACGTTCTTAATCAAACGCTCTTTGCAAAAATAGTAAAGGGAGCACAGCAAACCTGTACTCCCTTTTACTAGCCTCTCACATCGGACAGCGATGCACCAA
>JBDHSY010000383.1:0-3589 GCA_039808405.1 Xanthobacteraceae bacterium | reverse complement strand
ATGTCCAAGGTCCTCCCCCAAGACCTTGAATCACGACCACTCTCGCTTCTCAATCCCTTTATGAGTACAGAGCCTAGCCGGCGGCGATGACCGAGCAGACCTCCCCAACGGGGGTCGATCTAGATCTCATCGCTGACATCAAGCGTGTCGTGCTTACCGCGAAAAAGAGCGGGAACTGGCTCACGAGCGAGCAGCAATCTGCCACGGCGGACACCGCTCCCGCCGCGTTCG
Organism: Xanthobacteraceae bacterium; assembly: GCA_039808405.1. Classification (GTDB taxonomy): domain Bacteria; phylum Pseudomonadota; class Alphaproteobacteria; order Rhizobiales; family Xanthobacteraceae; genus PRO6. The sequence goes on along the minus strand of JBDHSY010000383.1, from coordinate 3,358 downwards.
CGAACAGCACAAACTAGGAATTGACAGCATATACTGCGCCTTTTAAAATAGGTACACTGTACCAATTATTGGGACGATCCGCTTTGGCAAGCCAACGCCTCACCCATTTCCCTCGATTATACAAAGCACTCGACGCCAACGAACTGGATGGCGTGATTGGGACATCCGCGGAGAATGTCGTCTATCTTTCCGGCTTTTGGGCTATGACCCAATGGGCACGGAGGACGCCGCAGACCTACGTGCTGATGCCGGCCCAAGGGAAGGGCGAGGCGGCCATCGTGACCAGCAGCGGCCTTATCGACCTGATTGCCGATCAGAAGCCGTGGATCGACGATGTGCGCAGATACGGCTACTTCCAGCTCGACCGAAACGAAAGCGTCGCACTCTGCGATAAAGACCTTGCTCAGCTACGCTTGATGGAGACACCGGAATATGCCGGCCCGGTCGAGGCCCTCGTTGCGGCCATTCGCGACAACGGGCTGGAACGCAGCAAACTCGGAATCGATGAGGTCTCGATATCCGTCCAGTGCTTCGACCGGCTTTGCGATGCACTGCCTGACGTAACGTTCGTCCGATCCGCCTCCCTTCTTCAGAGGGTTCGAGCGGTCAAGACACCGGAAGAAATTGCCCGGCTTCGCCGCGCCGCGCAGATCGGCGAAATGTCCATCGATGCCGCGTTTGCCATTTCCGACGAGGGCATCAGCGAACTCGACTTCATGCGCGAGTTCAACCGCACGACCGTAAACCATGACGGTTTGCCCGTTTCAATCTGCATCGGGTTTGGCGAACGTAGCGCGATGAGCAACGCCCAGCCTTCGGAGCGCGCATTAAAGATCGGCGATGCGATCCGATTCGACGTAGGCGGTCGCTATCAGCACTACCGCTCCGACATTTCGCGTTGCGGCTTTTTCGGCGAGCCGGGCGAGCAGATCCGGCGCTACCATAACGCCCTGCATCGCGGCGTGCTGCGCGCCTATGACATCATCAAACCGGGCGTCGTCGTCAGCGACGTCTTCAACGCGGTCATGGAAACCGTTCGCGCCGAGGGGCTGCCCCATTATCAGCGCAACCACGTCGGGCACGGCATCGGCATCGATGGCTACGACTACCCCAATGTCGCCCCAAATGAAAAGGGCGTGCTCGAGGAAGGCATGGTGCTGTGCATCGAGACGCCCTACTACGAACTCGGCCTTGCCGGTCTCCAGGTCGAAGACATGCTCCTCGTCACCGCCGACGGGGCTGAAACCTTTATGTCGACCGATGGAGCCTTGCGGATCATTGAGCCATGAACGACACAAGGCTCGTCTGCGTCCGCTGCGGCGCAGTCTATCCTGCCGATCGCTATGCAATTCAATGCACGGCATGTGGGCCCGACCTGCCCACGGCCTTGACCGTCACTTATACAAGCGACCGCCTCAAGAATGTGACCAAGGAGCGCATCGCGCGTGGGCCTCGGTCGATCTGGCGATATCAGCACAGTCTTCCTGTGGATGCCTCGCAGGCAGTCAGCCTCGGCGAAGGGGTCACGCCGATGATCTCCCTCACCGCGCTCGGCAGGGAGATGGGGCTGGCCAACCTGTTCGGCAAATGCGAGTTCGCAAATCCCACCGGCTCCTTCAAGGATCGCCTCGCCTCCGTGGCGATATCGTCGGCGGCACGACTGTTTGACGCGCGCGTCATTGCCTCCAGTTCGACCGGCAATGCCGGTGCGGCTGTGGCAGCTTATGCCGCCCGAGCTGGCCTCGACTGCATCGTGTTTACCGCCGGCGTCAGTTCTGGCCCGATGATTTCCCAGATGCTCGCCTTCGGCGCAACGGTCGTCTCGGTGCCGAGCAAAGCCGACCGCTGGACGCTTATCAGCGAAGGGGTGGATCGGTTCGGCTGGTTTCCCACTTCCCCGTTCTTCGGTCCGCCGGTCGGCTCCAATCCATTCGGCATCGAAGGCTACAAATCGCTCGCTTACGAAATCTGCGAGGATCTCGACTGGAAGGCACCCGACTGGATCGTCATGCCGGTGTGCTACGGCGATGCAATGTATGGGGTGTGGAAAGGCTTCGTCGAACTTCAAACGCTCGGTTGGGTGGATCACGTTCCACGCTTTGCCGCCGCCGAAATCTACGGCTCTCTCGTCGAAGCATTCAGGACCGGATCAGACACCCCACCGCTAATGCCGCAGCCTTACCAAACGGCAGCCGCGTCGATCACGTCGCCGCAGGGAACATTTCAGTCGCTGACGGTGCTGCGAGAGACGAGGGGCGTGCCGGTGAAAGCCGGCGAGGCCGAAATCGCGGAAGTCCGGAGGCGTACCGCCCGCATGGAAGGCGTCCATCTGGAAACGGCGGCCGCAGCATCCCTCGCCGCCGCCAGCGCACTGCGTGCCAATGGCACAATCGGCAGCGACGACACCGTGGTCTGCCTGCTCACCGCGGGAGGACTAAAAGAAATGCTGCCCGCAAGCGATCTCGGCAACAGCGTTCTGACCGTCACCGCCGATATGGATGACGTGCTGAAAGCCATCGCGGCGACACGCGGCAAGGATCTGACATCGAAAAAGCACGCTGCCCCGGCTCGGTCCGACGAGCCGGCAACGCGCATCGTGAAAGGAGCAACGTCATGAAATTTTCCGTCTGTCTGTCGACCGGATACGAAGGGTTGGCATACCCGATCAATTTCTGCACCGGCCCCGATCTCGTGGACACGGCCAGACTTTGCGAAAAGCTCGGATATCACGGCGTATGGGGCAACGACCACGTCACCACCCAGAACTATGTCCGCGAGATTTTTCCGGGCGAAGTCCCTAATTTCTACGAGCCTCTCATCACCATGGCGATGATCGCCCAGGCGACGGAGAAGCTGCGGGTCGGTACCGCGCTCCTGGTGCTGCCGATGCGCGATCCTGTCTACCTCGCCAAGCAGGTGGCGACGATCGATCAAATCTCCAACGGACGATTCTCGATGGCGATTGGCCTTGGCGCCTATCGCGAGGAATTCGAGGCCTGGAAAGGCAACCGATTCCCGGATGCCCGGCGCGGCGACATGTTCGAGGAAGGCATCCTTGCCTTCAACAAGCTGATCTCGGAGACATCGGCAACCTTCGACGGACAATACTACTCCTTCACAAATCTCGAGATGGCGCCGAAGCCCCGGCAAAACCCCTTTCCGCTCTATCTCGGTGGCCACAACATGCAGTCGCTGGAGCGTGCCGCCAAATACGGCCAGGGCTGGCTTCCGGGCTGGCGTCCGTTCCACGAGATCAAGGAACGCATCGGCATCATCGGCAATCGGGCTGAAGAGTTGGGCCGCAACCCGAAGGACATCGAGATGGCGCCGCAGTTCTCCCTGCTGCTCGGGCGCACAC
>JBDHSY010000382.1:0-3592 GCA_039808405.1 Xanthobacteraceae bacterium | reverse complement strand
ATGCGCTCGCCGTAGCCGGCGAGGATCACCACCAGGTCGTCGCGTTGCGTTTCCATCACCTGCAATAAAATCTCGATGGCCTCCTGGCCGTAGTCGCGCTCGTTGTCGGGACGATAGAGATAGTACGCTTCGTCGATGAACAGCACGCCCCCCATCGCCTTCTTCAGCACCTCCTTGGTCTTGGGCGCGGTGTGGCCGATATACTGCCCGACCAGTTCGTCGCGCGTCACCGACACGACGTGGCCGCGCCGCACGAAGCCGAGCCGGTGCAGAATGCTGGCGATGCGCAGGGCCACCGTGGTCTTGCCGGTGCCGGGGTTGCCGGTGAACGACATGTGCAGCGTCGGCGGCGCGGCGCTCAGGCCCATGCGCGCGCGCACCCGCTCGATCAGGAGCAGCGAGGCGATCTCGCGGATGCGGGTCTTGACCGGCGCAAGCCCGATCAGGTCGCGGTCGAGCTGGCCCAGCACCTCGCCGATGCCGGCCTCCTCAAGCTCGCGGCGCAGATCGACCGCCGACGCAGCAGCGGCGGGCGCATCGGCGGCGGGTAGGCCAACAGCAGGCCTGGCGATAACGTCCATGGCCGTCGCCTCATCCGGCCGGATAGCGCTCGCCCTCGGGCCGGTCGCAGGCGTAGGCGCGCGTGGTGTAGCGGATGTTGCGGCCCGCCGCCTCCTGCCGCTCCAGCCGGAAACCGGGCTCGTGCTTCGGCCGGTTGACGATGAAGGAAATCTTCACCGACTCCCAGCCGTGGCTGGAGTCGAACCCGGTCAGGCGGATGTAGCGGTCGCCATAGACGCGCCGGCACTCGGCCAGCTCCATCATCACGCCCGCGGCATCGCGCAGGTCGAACATCGGCAGGCCCCACATCTCCCAGAAGGTGTTGCGGGGGTGCGGGTCGTCGGTGAACTCGAGGTTCACCGCCCAACCTTGATCGAGGCAGTATTGCACCTGTTTGGTGATCTGCTCGTCGGTGAGGTCGGGCAGGAACGAGAAGCAGCCCTGGGTGATGCGCATGGTCGCTCTCCTTGACGCTTACGCCGACACGGTGGCGGACGGCACGAAATCCGGCACGTCGGTGGATTCGTAGTTGAAGGTGACGTTCTTCCACACCTCCAGCGCCTGCTTGAGCGGCGTGCAGCTTTCAGCCGCCTTGGCGAGGATCTCCGGGCCTTCGTGGACGTAGTCGCGACCCTCGTTGCGGGCGAGGATCATCGCTTCCAGCGCGACGCGGTTGGCGGTGGCGCCGGCCTGAATGCCCATCGGATGGCCGATGGTGCCGCCGCCGAATTGCAGCACCACGTCCTCGCCGAGCAGGTCGAGCAACTGGTGCATCTGTCCGGCATGGATGCCGCCCGACGCCACCGGCATCATCCTGTTGAGGCTGGCCCAGTGCTGGTCGAAGAAGATGCCGTGCTCCAGCCGCATCGGATTTTCGTCCTCGCGGCAGATGTCGTAGTAGCCGCGCGTGGTGTTGGGGTCGCCTTCGAGCTTGCCGACCACGGTGCCGGCATGGATGTGATCGACGCCGGCGAGCCGCATCCATTTTGCGATGACGCGGAACGAGACGCCGTGCAGCTTCTGCCGCGTATAGGTCGAGTGGCCGGCGCGGTGCAGGTGCAGGATCATGTCGTTCCTGCGCGCCCACTTCGCCATCGACTGGATCGCGGTGTAGCCGATCACCAGATCGATCATGACGACGACCGAGCCGAGCTCCTTGGCGAACTCGGCGCGCTCGTACATGTCCTCCATGGTGGCGGCGGTGACGTTGAGATAGGTGCCTTTCACCTCGCCGGAGGCGGCCTGCGCGCGGTTGACCGCCTCCATGCAGTACAGGAAGCGCTCGCGCCAGTGCATGAACGGCTGCGAGTTGATGTTCTCGTCGTCCTTGGTGAAGTCGAGGCCGCCCTTCAGCGCCTCGTAGACCACGCGGCCGTAGTTGCGGCCGGACAGGCCGAGCTTCGGCTTGACGGTGGCGCCGAGCAGCGGGCGGCCGAACTTGTCGAGCCGCTCGCGCTCGACGACGATGCCGGTGGCCGGTCCCTGGAACGTCTTCACATAGGCGACCGGCAGGCGCATGTCTTCGAGCCGCAAGCCTTTCAGCGGCTTGAAGCCGAACACGTTGCCGATGATCGAGGCGGTGAGGTTGGCGATCGAGCCCGGCTCGAAGAGGTCGAGGTCGTAGGCGATGTAGGCAAAATACTGCCCCGGCGCGTTCGGCACCTCGTCGACGCGGTAGCATTTCGCGCGATACTTTTCCGCAGCCGTCAGGCGGTCGGTCCACACCACCGTCCAGGTCGCGGTCGAGGATTCGCCGGCGACCGCCGCCGACGCCTCGATGGGATCGACGCCATCCTGCGGGGTGACGCGGAACAGCGCGATGATGTCGGTGTCCTTCGGCACGTAATCGGGCTCCCAGTAGCCCATCTTCTTGTATTCGAGCACGCCGGACTTGTAGCGTTCCTTGCCGTGGAGCGTGAGCGAGTGCGGGTTCATGGCTGTCTCCTTGACGTTCGGCCGGGGCCTATCGGCGGGGAAAGGGGCGTCATTCGGCGGCGCTGGCGAAGGCGCCGATCTTCGGGTCGAGGAATCCGGCGCGGTAGCGGCGCGCCATCTCGGCAAGCGGCACCACCTTGATTTTGCCGGCGTGGCCGGCGCTGCCGAACTGCTCGAACCGCTCGCGGCACAGCGCGCGCAGCGCGTCCATCGCCGGCTTCATGAACTTGCGCGGATCGAACTCGGCTTTCGATTGCACCGCCACCTTGCGGAACGCCGCCGCCATGGCGAGGCGGCAGTCGGTGTCGATGTTGACCTTGCGCACGCCGTGCCTGATGCCGCGCACGATCTCCTCGACCGGCACGCCAAAGGTCTGCGGCATCTCGCCGCCGTAAGCGTTGAAGGCATCCTGCAACGCCTGCGGCACCGAGGACGAGCCGTGCATGACGAGATGCGTGTCGGGCAGCCGGCGGTGGATTTCCTCCACCACGTGCATCGCCAGGATGTCGCCGTCCGGCTTGCGCGAGAACTTGTAGGCGCCGTGCGAGGTGCCCATGGCGATCGCCAGCGCATCGACTTTTGTGGCGCGCACGAACGCCACCGCCTGCGCGGGGTCGGTCAAAAGCTGGTCGCGGGCGACCTCGCCCTCGACGCCGTGGCCGTCCTCCTGCTCGCCGCCGCCGTGCTCCAGCGAGCCGAGCACGCCAAGCTCGCCCTCGACCGAGGCGCCGATCCAGTGCGCGAGATCGGACACGCGGCGGGTAATAGTGACGTTATACTCGTAGGAAGCGGCCGTCTTGCCGTCGGCCTCGAGCGAGCCGTCCATCATCACCGAGGTGAAGCCGTATTGCAGCGCGGTTGCGCAGGTCGCCTCCTCGTTGCCGTGATCCTGATGCAGGCACAGCGGAATGTGCGGATACATCGCCTCCAGCGCGTCGATCATCTTCGTCAGCATGATGTCGCCGGCGTAGCCGCGCGCGCCGCGCGAGGCCTGCAGGATGACCGGCGCATCGGCGGCGTCGGCCGCCTCCATGATCGCGAGCCCCTGCTCCATGTTGTTGATGTTGAAGGCGGGCACGCCGTAGCCGTATTCGGC
>JBDHSY010000381.1:0-3606 GCA_039808405.1 Xanthobacteraceae bacterium | reverse complement strand
TCGAGGCGGTGGTGGCCGGCTCGTCGCTGGCGGCGGCGCGCGGCGCGGTATCGAGCTTGAAATCGGCGGCGGTCGGCGGCGGCACGTTGGCCGGCTCGGGCAGCGGGATCGCGGCGTCGATGTCGATCGCCGGCGTTGCGTTCGTGGATGCGGGGCCGGCCGCGCTATCGGACTGCGCGAAGGCCGGCGCGGCGCCGGCCGCGATGAAGGTCGCGGCGACAGCCATCAGCAGGCGGTCGCGTCCAAAACGGTCTCTGAGGGGGCCACGCATTCTCAATTCCTCTCGGTGAGCTGCCGCAAACGCACCGGCACTCCATCATGGATGTCTTTAACGTTTACCAACGCACGGGCTGGGCGGCCGAAAAGCCAATGGGGAAAGGCAGCAAATGGTTCCGCATCAGGTGTCTTTCACGTGCCCTTCGCTTGCCTTGCGCTTGCCTTTCGCGATCGCGACACGCTGTCGCGCACCCGCCGTCCGGTTTGGTTCCGGGCGAGCCGGCCCGACACAAGACTGTCACGGGTTGTCATCGACATGGCCCGTGGCATGACCTGAACCGCTCCGTCCCCGAAACTGACCGCACTTGTGCCGCGACGCAACACCCGCCGGCGGCCGCGCGGCATTTTCCGTTGGTCTGTCGCAGTGCCGCAACGGTTCAAGCAGTCGGGACGGCTAGATCGTGTCCGGCGGTCCAATTCCAACATTTGCATCCCGTTTCAGCGGATCCCGGGCCCGCTGCGACGCAGATAGCGAATGTCAAATTCGCTCCCCTAGCTTGCGGTAGAGGGTGGAGCGGCCGATCTTCAGCCGCCGCGCCACCTCGGACATCTGGCCGCGATAGCGGGCGATGGCGAACCGGATGATGGCATCCTCCAGCTCGCTGAGCGGGCGCATCTCGCCGTCCTCGCCGAGCAGCGGCAGCATGCCCGGCGCCGGCTGCGGCAGCGCGGCGGCGGCCGCCTCCGGCACCAGGTCGGGCGCCGCGACCGGCAGCGCCAGTGTCAGCGCCTCGGCTGCCACGGCGTTGGCGCGCTCCGGCACCGCCTCCGGCAGGACGAAATCGGCGCGGTCGAGTTCGCCGCCGGCGGTGACGATCACCGCGCGGTGCAGCGCCGCTTCGAGGTCGCGCACGTTGCCCGGCCACTCCGCCTGCATCAGCATCGCCATGGCGCCGGCGCTGACGCCGGAGACGGCGCGACCCTGCTCGGCGGCGAGCCGCGCCAGCATGCGGCGAACGAGGTGCGGAATGTCGTCGCGCCGCGCCCTGAGCGGCGGCAGCGCCAGCGGCAGCACCTGCAGCCGGTAGAACAGGTCCTCGCGGAACGCTCCCGCCTTGACCCGCTCCAGCAGGCTGCCGGTGGTGGCGGAGATCAGCCGCACATCGACCCGCACCGGGCGGCGCGCCTGCGGCGGCTCGATCTCGCCACGTTGCAGGACGGTGAGGAGCCTTGCCTGCGTCGCCTCCGGCAGCGCCGCGACGTTGGCGAGGAACAGGGTGCCGGTCGTGGCTTCGGCGAAGCGGCCGGCGGCGCCGAACAATTTTGCGTCGATGCGATGCGCCGGCACCGCGGCGCAATCGAGCGCGACGAACGGCCGGCCGCCGCGCTGGCCGGCGCCGTGGATGGCGCGCGCCAGCAAGTCCTTGCCGGTGCCGCGCTCGCCCTCGATCAGCACCGGGGCGTCGGACGCCGCCGCCTTGCGCGCGCCGCGCAGCACGCCGGCCATCGCCTCGCTTTCGGCAACGATGTCGGCGAAGGTCAGCCGCCCCTCGCGGCGGTGGCGGAGAGAGCGCAACTCTTGAGCCAGTGCCGCAGCATCGAGCGCATTGCGCAAGGCGACGGCGAGCCGTTCGAAGGACGCCGGCGCGGTCAGGAAATCGCGGGCGCCGGCGGTGAGCGCCACCGCCACGGCGTCGGTCCGGTCGGGGCCGGTCTGCACGATGACGGGGACATGAATGCCGGTCTCCACGAGCCGCCGCAGCACGCCCATGCCGTCGAGGCCGGGCAGCACGAGGTTGACGAGTGCCACGTCGAACGGCCGTTCGGCCAGCGCCGCGACGGCGGCGTCGCCGCTGCCCACCGTGGCGACATCGTAGCCGCACTGCCTCACCATGGCCTCGGTCGTCGCGCGCCGCGCGAGGTCGTTGTCGGCAATCAAAACCCGCGCCATCGCGTCCGTTCCTGTCCCGATTTGAGGCAATGTGGCGGGCAGAGTCTTAAGGGGTTGTTAAGCGGCGCTGCCTCCGCCGTGGGGCGCTGGGCCGCCGGCGCGGCCCGCGCGGCGGTTGATCGGCGGCACCGTCCCGCCCTATGGTCTTGAGCGAATCCGCGCCGCTTCGGCGCTTTCCCTGGAACAGGACCGTTGCCGCGCTATGCCCGCGAAACCCGCCTCCCGCCGCTCCGTCTCCTCTGCCTCCGCCCGCAAGCGCGCCTCCCGGCCGGCGGCCAAAGCCGCGCCGAAGCCGGCCGCGAAATCGGCCGGCAAGGCGGCGCTGCCGGAATGGAACCTGGCCGACCTCTACCCGTCGATCCGCGCGCCCGAGGTGACGCGCGATCTCGACCGGCTCGACGCCGACTGCATCGCTTTCGAGCAGACCTACAAGGGCAAACTCGCCGAGCGGACCGCGGCCGAGGGCGGCGGCGCGTGGCTTGCGGAAGCCGTGCGGCGCTATGAGGCGATCGACGATCTCGCCGGCCGGCTGATCTCGTTCGCGGGATTGGTCCATGCCGGCGACAGCGTCGATCCCGATATCTCGAAGTTTTACGGCGACGTCTCCGAGCGGCTCACCACCGCCTCGACGCATCTGTTGTTCTTCACGCTGGAACTGAACCGCATCGACGACGCCGTGCTGGAGCGCGCGCTTGCGACGCCGGCCCTCGCGCACTACCGGCCGTGGATCGAGGACACCCGCAAGGACAAGCCCTATCAACTGGAAGATCGCGTCGAGCAGCTCTTTCACGAAAAGTCGGTCAGCGGCTACGCGGCGTGGAACAGGCTGTTCGATCAGACCATCTCGGGCCTGCGATTCCGTGTCGGCGGCAAGGACCTCGCGATCGAGCCGACGCTGACGCTGTTGCAGGATCGTGCGCCCGCCAGGCGCCGCGCCGCCGCGCAGGCGCTGGCAAAAACCTTCAAGGCCAACGAGCGCACCTTCGCGCTCGTCACCAACACGCTCGCCAAGGACAAGGAAATCTCCGACCGCTGGCGCGGCTTCAAGGACGTTGCCGACTCCCGCCATCTCGCCAACCGCGTCGAGCGCGAGGTGGTGGACGCGCTGGTCGCCTCGGTGCGCGCCGCCTATCCGCGGCTGTCGCATCGCTACTACGCGCTCAAGGCGCGCTGGTTCGGCAAGAAGCGGCTCGCCTACTGGGACCGCAACGCGCCGCTGCCGTTTGCCGCGACCGGGCGCATCCCGTGGGGCGAGGCGCGCAGCACGGTGCTCGCCGCCTATGGCGAGTTCGCGCCCGAGATGGCGGCGATCGCCGAGCGTTTCTTCACCGAGCGCTGGATCGACGCGCCGGTGCGGCCGGGCAAGGCGCCGGGCGCGTTCTCGCATCCGACCACGCCGTCGGCGCACCCTTACGTGCTGCTCAACTATCAGGGCAAGC
>JBDHSY010000380.1:0-3607 GCA_039808405.1 Xanthobacteraceae bacterium | reverse complement strand
CGGCGTATCATGCCGCCCGACCCGCGATTGACGGAGATCGCGCGCGCGAAACGCTTTCGACGCGCGCGACCGGCATATTAAAAGTTCACTTGATCAGCACCCTTCAGTGCAAGGATCTCGCGCGCTTCGTCGGGCGAGGCGATCTCGAGGCCCATGCCCTCGATGATCGAGCGGACGAGGCGAACCTGCTCCGCGTTCGAGGCGGCGAGCTTGCCCGGCCCCGCCCACAGCGAGTCCTCGAGCCCGACGCGGACGTTGCCGCCCATCGATGCCGACATCGCCGCGATCCGCATCTGCGCCGCACCGGCACCGAGCACCGACCAGCGATACTGGTCGCCGAACAGCCGGTCGGCGGTGCGCTTCATATGCATCACGTCTTCGACGTGGGTGCCGATGCCGCCGAGGATGCCGAACACCGACTGCACGAACAGCGGCGGCTTGACCAGACCGCGGTCGAGGAAGTGCTTCAAGTTGTAGAGGTGCGCGATGTCGTAGCACTCGAACTCGAAGCGCGTGTCGTTGTTGTAGCAGGTCTTGAGAATGTACTCGATGTCCTTGAACGAGTTGCGGAATACCAGATCGCGCGTCGACTCGAGAAACTCCGGCTCCCAGGAATGCTTGAAATCCTTGTAGCGGTCGAGCAGGTGAAACAGGCCGAAATTGATCGAGCCCATGTTGAGCGAGGCCACCTCCGGCTTGAAATGCTCGGCCGGCCTGACGCGCTCCTCGACGCGCATGAACGGGCTGCCGCCGGTGGTGATGTTGATGGCGGCGCCGGTCTGCTGCTTGATCCGCGACAGGAAACGGCCGAACGCCTCGGGCGTCTGATCGGGCCGGCCGTTCTCGGGGTTGCGCGCGTGAAGATGCAGCACGGCCGCGCCGGCCTCCGCCGCGGCCAGCGCCTCGTTAACGATCTCGTCCGGGGTGATCGGGAGGTGCGGAGACATCGAAGGGGTATGAATCGCCCCCGTCACCGCGCATGTAATCACTACCTTACGTTTGGCCGCCATCGACGTCCCCCCAACTTCCTATGACCCGAAAACGTACCCGCCCGGCGGATACACCACCATCTTATTGATCATCTTTTCAGTAGTGAAAAGTGTTGTCAAGCGGCATCCTTCCGTCGGTGTGCGTCCATTTTCCTATTTAGTCGCACGGTAATTTGGGGCATTAGAAATGATGGCACGCATCAATACGGGTAATGGCGGCAAATTGGCGCAAGCTCCCAATGCGGCCAGCGGGGCGACAGAGACGAGATGTTGAAGAATCAAACACGGAGCCTGAAAAAAACCGAGGCAGGCAGCAGCAAGAAGACCCCGCCCCAGCGAAAGCGCGTCAGGCTCCTTCCACAGGCGCGCGAGCGAATGATTCTCGACGCCGCCATCGACTTCTTTGCCGAGGAAGGATTTCGCGCCCAGACGCGCGGCCTCGCCGACCGCCTCGGCGTGTCGCAGTCGCTGATCTATCGCTATTTCGGTTCAAAGGAAGAACTGATCGAGCGCGTCTACGAAAAGACGTTCCTGTCGCGCTGGAATCCGTCGTGGGAAGACACCCTCGCCGACAAAAGCCGTCCCTTGCGCGAGCGCCTGAAGGATTTTTTGCGGTCCTACCTGATCGCGGTGGACGACAGGACCTGGATTCGCATCGCCATGCATTCCAGTCTCGAAGGCAGCAACCTGACGCGGCGCTATATTCAGGGGCCGGTGACCCGGCTGCTCGGGCAGATCGCGCTCGAACTGCGCGGCAACGAGGTCGGCGCGAACGAGGAGCCCTCCGAGCTTGAAATCGAGTTGGCCTGGCATCTCCACTCGACCGTCATCTATTACCTGATCCGCAAGCACATCCACGAAACGCCGGTCAGCCTGGACAGCGAGGGCATCACCTCGACCATTGTCGATAATTTTCTCGACGGCGTGAGGTTCGAGAAGTATCGCGCGCTGTGCCGGTCGCACAAGGACGTGGCGACCTCCAAGTCGCCGCCGCACACCTCGCCCCGAGCCAAGCCGTCGCGGAAGGCGGCCGCGCCCAAGGCCGCCGCGCCCAAGTCGGCATCCAAGGCCGCGTCCAAGGCGGCGTCCAAGGCGGCGTCCAAGGCGGTGGCGCCACATCGCCGGCGCGCGTGACCGGGCCCGATGCAACGCCGCTCGGACGCACGGCTCAGCCGCCGTCCACCGGATAACCCAGCGGCGGACACACCGGCTCGAGCAGCTCCGCGAAGCGAAGCGTCGTCAGGTCTTCCAGATAGGGGCCGATCACCTGAACGCCGACAGGAAGCGCCCGCGCCTGCCCGATCGGGCGCACGGTCGACGGCAAGTAATTCAGGCCGGCGATCGCCGCCCAGAACAGATACTGATTGTAGTCCTGCGTCCGGCCGTTGATCTCGATGGTGCGGTCTTCGCGCGCCACCGCGGTGTCGTGCGGGAAGGCCAGCGAGGAATGAACCGGGCACAGCACCACATCGTAATCCTGAAAGAAGCGATGCCAGGCCATGCGGAATTCGTTGCGGCGCCGGTCGATCGCCGCCCATGCACGGTGGCTGAGGCCGGCGGCACGGCGCACCGCCGCGCGGTAGCTGACGTCGCCGGCCTTCAGGCTTGCGGCCTCGGCCGCCAGCCGCACGAGCACATCCGGCGGGCTGTGGCTCAGGCTGACCGCGCGCATCATGATCATGTAGTCCTGATGGCACTGCGCGAGATCGATGGGCCATTCGGGATCGTCGTCGACCGTGGCGCCGTGCGTGCGCAGCGACTGCGCAAGCACGTCGATCGCCCGGACGATGTCGCCATCGACGTCGCAAGCCTCATGGTTCGATAACACCGCAACCCGGAAATCGCCGAGCCGGGCGCCGCGCGGCCCCGGCAACTTGACCTGCCATCCGATCGCATCGTGCCGTGCCGGCCCGGCGAGGATATCGAGCAGCAGCCGCAGGTCGGCGGCGGTGCGGGCCATCGGCCCGATCACGCCGAGATCGGGCTGGGTGATGCCGGGCGAAAGCGAGTGGCCGATCTGCGAGACCAGCCCGTACGACGGCTTGTGGCTGAACACGCCGCAAAAATGCGCCGGCGTCCGGATCGATCCGCCGAGATCGCTGCCCAGCTCGATGGGCGTGAAGCCCGCCGCCAGCGCGGCCGCCGAGCCGCCCGACGAGCCGCCGCAGGTCAGCCGCGTGTCCCATGGATTGTTCGTCGTGCCGAACAGGGCGTTATGCGACTGGCAGTCGGCCAGCGCCTCCGGCACGTTGGTCTTGCCGAACACGATGGCCCCGGCCGCAATGAGGCGATCCACGGCCTCGGCATTCGTGCGCGCCACGTTGTCCCGACAGGCCGGAAGCCCCCACGTCGTCGCCAGGCCCGCGACGTCGAACGCTTCCTTCACGGTCATCGGCAGGCCGCACAGCGGGCCAAGGTCGTCGGCGTGGCGGGCCCGCGCCCGCGCCTCGTCCGCCGCCCTCGCCTGCTCATAGGCCCGCTCGAAATCGCGGACGACGACGGCGTTGATCCGGCCGTCATGCGCGTCGATGGCCTTTGTCAGGTCGTCGAGGATTTCGACGCTGGAGATGCGCCTTTGCTTCAACAGCGCCAGCAGATCGGCGGCCGAGCCGGTCAGG
>JBDHSY010000379.1:0-3609 GCA_039808405.1 Xanthobacteraceae bacterium | reverse complement strand
CGCCCAGCAAGGAATGGCCGCCCCGACCGGGCTTCTTGAAACCGTTTTCCGCGGCCGCCCCATCATGGAGATGACGATGTCGTTCCTGTCCGCCGCGCTGTCCCGCGTCAAGCCGTCCGCGACCATCGCGGTCACGGACAAAGCGCGCCAGCTCAAAGCGGCCGGCCGCAACGTCATCGGGCTCGGCGCCGGCGAGCCGGATTTCGATACGCCGGCCAACATCAAGCTGGCGGCGATCCACGCCATCGAGGCCGGAAAGACCAAGTACACGGCGGTGGACGGCATCCCCGAGCTGAAGGAGGCGATCGTCGCCAAATTCCAGCGCGAGAACGGCCTCGCCTATCAGCCGAACCAGATCTCGGTCGGCACCGGCGGCAAGCAGGTGCTCTACAACGCGCTGATGGCGACGCTCAATCCGGGTGACGAGGTGATCATCCCGGCGCCGTACTGGGTCAGCTACCCCGAGATGGTGGCGCTGGCCGGCGGCGAGACGGTGCCGGTCGTGTGCGAGGCAAAGAACGGCTACAAGCTGACGCCCGAGGCGCTGGAGCGCGCGATCACGCCGAAGACCAAGTGGCTGATCCTCAACTCGCCGTCGAACCCGACCGGCGCGGCCTATACCCGCGCCGACCTCAAGGCGCTGACCGACGTGCTGGTGCGGCACCCGCATGTCTGGGTGCTGACCGACGACATGTACGAGCACCTGGTCTACGACGACTTCGTGTTCGCAACCCCCGCGCAGGTCGAGCCGGCGCTGTTCGAGCGCACGCTGACGGTCAACGGCGTGTCGAAAGCCTATTGCATGACCGGCTGGCGGATCGGCTACGCCGGCGGGCCGGCGCCGCTGATCAAGGCGATGGCGACGATCCAGTCGCAGTCCACCTCCAACCCGTCGTCGATCTCGCAATGGGCGGCGGTCGAGGCGCTGACCGGGCCGCAGGACTTCATCGCCGCCAACAACAAGGTGTTCAAGGAGCGCCGCGACCTGGTGGTCGGGATGCTCAACCAGGCGAGCGGCATCGACTGCCCGCGGCCGGAGGGGGCGTTCTACGTCTACCCGTCCTGCGCCGGCACCATCGGCAAAACGGCGCCGTCGGGCCAGAAGCTCGCGACCGACGAGGATTTCGTCACCGCGCTTCTGGAGGCGGAGGGCGTTGCCGTGGTGCAGGGCTCGGCGTTCGGCTCCGGTCCCGCCTTCCGCATCTCCTATGCGACCAAGACGAGCGACCTCGAGGAGGCGTGCCGCCGCATTCAGCGCTTCTGCGGCAGCCTGACGTAGCGGTAGAACGCCGCCACCGCCGCCAGCAGCAACTGGCGGCGGCTGTCGCGCCGCAACGCGGCCGCGAGCTTGCGGTAATGGTCGTGGTCGATCGTGCCGTTCGCGCGGCGGCGATATCCGTCATCGAGATCGAGGCGCGGCATGGAGCCTCCGTGCCGTTGCGGCGTTGCGATGCGCTACTGTGCGCCGCTGCGGCACTGCCGGCTTTGAGGCGGCCTTGATTTCTCCTTGAGAAACGCTTCATTTTGAGGCCGATGCCGTTCGGGGGAAGGCGGTGCGCTACCGGTTCGACGATTGCACGCTCGATACGGCGCGGCGCGAACTGCACCGCGGCGGCGGCCCGGTTGCGGTCGAGCCGCAGGTGTTCGACCTGATCGAATTCCTGATCCGCCACCGCGACCGGGTGGTTAGCCGCGACGAACCTGATCGCCGGGGTCTGGGGCGGCCGCATCGTCTCGGATTCGACGCTTGCCAGCCGCATCAACGCGGCCCGCAGCGCGCTCGGCGACGACGGCACCGCGCAGCGGCTGATCAGGACGGTGGCGCGCAAGGGCGTGCGTTTCGTCGGCGCGCTCGCCGAGGACGAGGCGCCGCCGGCGCCGGCGGCGCGGGCCGAGGCGGAGCCGGCGCAGACGATCACCTTTTGCCGGACCGCCGATGGCGTCAATCTCGCGGTGGCCGCGGTCGGCGACGGGCCGCCGCTGGTCAAGACCGCCAACTGGCTCAACCATCTCGACTACGACTGGCAGAGCCCGATCTGGTCGCCGATGCTGCGCCGGCTCGCCGGCCGCTTTCGGCTGATCCGCTACGACGGCCGCGGCAACGGCCTTGCCGACCGGGATGCCGCCGACATCTCGCTGGCCGCGTTCTCGCGCGATCTGGAGACCGTGATCGCCACGCTCGACCCGCCGCGCTTCGCGCTGCTCGGTCTGTCGCAGGGCGCCGCCGCCGCGATCGCCTTCGCCGTCGCGCATCCGGAGCGGGTGTCGCGGCTGATCCTCTATGGCGGCTATGCGCTCGGCCGCAACAGGCGCGGCTCGCCGGACGACGAGGCCGTCGCGCAGGCGGTGCTGGCGATGATGCGGCAGGGCTGGGGCCGCGCCGAATCCGCCTTCATGCGCGCCTTCGCCTCGCTCTACCTGCCGAGCGGTTCGCCCGAGCAGATCCGCTGGTTCGCCGAGATGCAGAAGCGCGCCACCTCGGGGGAGATGGCGGCGCGGCTGCGGACGGCGTGCGACGACATCGACGTGAGCGCGCTGCTGCCGCGCATCCGCGTGCCGACGCTGGTGCTGCACGGGCGCGACGATCACGTCGTGCCGATCGAGCAGGGGCGGATGATGGCGGCGCAAATTCCGGGCTCGCGGTTCGTGACGCTGGAGAGCGAAAACCACGTGCCGCTGCCGGACGAGCCGGCATGGGAGACGCTGCTGAAGGAAATCGAGGCGTTCGCCATGGCGTCGGACTGAAACCCGCCGGGGTCGTTTTTATGCAGCCGGCTTTTCCGCGGCATCGGTGCGGCGGCCTTTTGGAGCGGTTGTGAGCGTGGGGTTTGCACGCGCACACAATTTCGCCCTGATTGTTGGCGTTAAGTCACGCCCGCCTCGGTTCCGGATCGCGGTCGGCGAGCGATTTCGCCGCGCGGCCGGAGCTGTCTCTCTCCCGTATCCGATCAATCTGTAAAATGGAGCGAATACCATGCGTCGTCTTTCGATCGTGTGCGCCGTTGCCGGAGCCGCCCTCGTGGCCTCCGCAGTCGGCGCCTCGGCCCAGGCCCAGCGCCCGGCCGGCACCCTGCAATGCGTCGGCGGTCCGACCGTCGGGTTTGTCGTCGGCTCGGAATCGACGCTTCACTGCACGCTGACGCAGCCGCGCCGCCGCGCCCAGCATTACGATGCGCGGGTCAATCGCGTCGGCGTCGATCTCGGCGTGACCGAGCGCTGGGCGCTGGCCTTCAACGTGTTCACCCCGACCGGACGCGTCGGCCGCAACGGCCTCGCCGGCAGCTACGGCGGCACCGGCAGCAGCATCGCGTTCGGCCCGGGTGGCGGCTCGGCGCTGGTTGCCGGCGGTCCTGGCGGCACCGTGTCGTTGCAGCCGATTCCGGCGCAGGGGCAGACCGGCGTCAATCTCGCCTTCGGCTTCCAGGGCATGGACCTCGTGCCGGTCCGCAGCCACCGTCACCGCCGCTGATCGCGACGCTGGAGCTTTTTCGCTTCTGATGGAATCAGAAGCGAAGCTCCAGGTTTTTGTTTTGTCGCGTTTTCTTCACGCGAACCGGCCGTCGCCGGGCCGGAGCCGGCTATGGCCCGGCGAAGGCCGGTTTCCACCCT
>JBDHSY010000378.1:0-3621 GCA_039808405.1 Xanthobacteraceae bacterium | reverse complement strand
AGAGAGTTTCTCAGAGAATTGTGCAGCCCCGCGCCGAGATTCAGCGTGCCGACATCGACATGCACGACGACGGCCTGGGCCCGCCCCGTGAAGTGCGCATAGCCAAGGGCGGCATTGATGGCGACGTTCTCGTGCAGACAGAGCAGGAGTTGCGGGACCGGCGGCAGGTTGCCATTGGCCGCATGCTTTGCCCAGCTTTCAGCGAGGCCCGGATGATCGGTTCCCAGAACGGAAAACGCGACGTCGACCCCGCCGCGCCGCAACGTTTCCAGGAAGTGATCGCTTGCCGTTTCCCCGACTGCCACCTTACTCTTGCTCCATGGTCCCGGTCTTGAACGCTACAAAGTGGCGGATCGCCGATGCGGCGCGTCGGCTCCCTCGCTCCGTCGGCATTGCTACTTCTGCCAAGCCTCGACCGTTTTATAATAACACATTGTGATCACAAATTGTATGGATCCATCGGGAGGCTGTCAATAGCCCGCGAACACTCCGCGGGTGTAAGCAAGCTCCGCTTGGCACCGGCACGGCGAGATCGCGCGACCGGCGTGAATGCCGACCTTCCTATGCAAATCGCGGCAAACCCGGCGTCGGCTGGCGGCAGATCGCGCATCGGCGCGACGTGGCTGGCGACTGAGCGCGATGCCGGCGACAACGGCCCGTTCAGGTCGCGGGCTGCCGCAACAACGGCAAAAATCCTGCGAGCCACAGCACGAAGGCGAGCGACCACAGCGACGCGCTGATCGCGTAGTGGGCGCCCAGAAGAAAGGCGCCGATGCCGATTTCCGGCAGCACCCGCACGAGACCCGCGCCGATCATCACCGCCACCGCGGCATGAGCCTGCCACGGCAGATCGAGGGCATGTCCGGTGTGGCGCAGCCCGGCAATGATGAACACGCTCAGCACGGCGAGACCGAGGCTTGCCACCGACAGGATGTGAAGACCCGTCGTTGCGGCGACGGGCGCACCGAGATCCGCCAGGCCGATCAGCAGGAAGCCCGCGCCGGCGAACATGTTGGCCGCGGCGAGCGACAGCACGTGCGTGCGCAGCGCGGCGGTTCCGATGAACCACTCCGCCAGCCGATCGAAGAAAGCGGCGGCGGCGGCCAACGCGAGATAGGCGGGCACGGTCGAGCCCGGTGCAACCAGCGCTGTCGCCGCATAGAGCGCAACCAGCGCCGCCGTGAGGTTCTGCCGGCCGGGATGCGGGCGATAGGGCGTGGTCTCGCCGCTCGGATCGAGCGCGAGATTGATGACCACGACGTTGATGCGGGCGACGGAGAGCGAAAAGAAGATCAGAAACACCATCAGCGACGCGTGCAGCAATCGCCCGGCGATGTCCGTGCTGCCCGCAAGCCATGCCGCCCGGATGCCCGCCTCCAGCAACAGGAACAGCCCGAGCCAGAAAATGAAGGACACATGGCGCCGGCTGCCGCGCTCGATCAGGGCCTTGAGCACGTACCAGGCCAGCAGTCCGAGAAAGGCGAGATCGGTCGCCGCCGCCACGGCGATCAACGCCTCGAGGCCGACAAGGCCGATGACGCGTCCCGGCAGCCAGAGCAGCAGCAGTGCCAACAGCGCCCTGCCCTGGCGCCGCGGAGTATCGGTCCATTCCGGGATGGCAGACGTCAGAAACCCGGCAAGCGCGGCGCCATAGGTGCCGAAGATCATCTCATGGGCGTGCCACTGGCCGGCGGGAATGTCTTGGGTGAAAGGCAGCGCAAAGCCAAACAGCACGGCCCATGCCAGCGGCAGGATCGCCGCGTGGCAGGCCGCGGCCGGAAAGAACAGCCGCAAGCCCTCCACCAAGAGCGGCGCCGGCGCGGCCGTCTTCGCGGCGACGGGGGGGCGAAATTCAAGCAGCCCGCTCCCGCTCGCTGTCGAACAACTCGCGGAACGCCGGATCGCGCGACCACGATTCGACCATCTCAAAAACCGCACGGTCGCTGCGCTCCCCGGGCGTGCCTTCGATGGTGCGGCTCGCGATCAGTCCATCCGCATCGCTGGACAGGACCACCAATCGGTGGGCTATCCGCACTGACTCCGCCAGGTCGTGAGTCACGAACAGCGCACAGAACTTTTCGCGCGCCGCGGTCGCGATCACCAGATCCTGAAGCGCGCGCTTCAGCCCAACATCGACGGCGGTGAACGGCTCGTCGAAGAACACCACGTCGGGATCGACCGCCAGCGCGCGCGCCACCGCCGCACGCTGGCGCATGCCGCCGGACAACTCCACCGGATACTTGTCGAGATCGCGGACATGGAGGCCGACCTCCTGGGCGCGGCGCTCCACCGCGGCCTTGCGCCGCTCCGAACTTGCGCCGGCGACGCGCAGGCCATAGCCGATATTGTCGCGCGCCGTCATCCACGGCAGCAGGCGCGGCTCCTGGAACACCACCGCGTGCTGCCGGTAGGCGCGCCGCACCCGCCCCCGCAAGGGTTCGATGAGGCCGGCGGCGATCTGCAACACCGTGGTCTTGCCGCAGCCGGAGGGACCAAGCAGAGCGACCACCTCGCCGGCATCGAGCGAGAGATCGATGCTGTCGACCACGGCACGGCCGAGGAACGCGTGCCCGACGCCTTCGAGGGCCAGTTTCATCGCTTCACGCCCCATGGCAGGCCGGCATCGCGCCAGCGCTCCAGCCAGTCGCGCAGCGGATGCAGCAGCACGTATTCGGTGATCAGCGCAAAAGCGACAACCACCACGATCAACGCCATCACCTGCGGGATGTCGAACAGCGACCGCGCCGTCGCAAGCTCGCCGCCGAGGCCGCCGGAGTTGGATAAGAGCTCGGCCATCACCGTGACCTTCCAGGCGGTCCCCGCAGTGGTGATCCAGGCCGGAAAAAGATAGGAGACGAGGTGCGGCGCGGTGACGGTGCGGAAGCGCATCCACGCGCCGGCGCCGAACGAGCGCGCCATGGCGTCGAGAGCGCGGTCGCGCGTCGCGACGCCCTCGAGCCCGCCGACAAAGGAGATCGGCAGCGCGGCGACCACCACCGTCATCACCGCGGAGCCGCCGGTCGAGCCGAACCAGATCAGCGCCAGCACGATCCAGGCGATCGGCGGGACGCCGAGAATGACGGTGACGATCGGCCGCATGAGCCGCATCGCCGCGAACGAGTAGCCCGCGATCACGCCGGCGCTGGTGCCGATACCGACCGCGAGCATGAAGCCGGCGAGCGAGCGCTCGGCGGTCTCGCGCGCCGCCGTCGCGAATGCCTGCCCCGTCACGAGATCGCCCACCGCGCTGAGCGTCTCCAAGGGCGACGGCAGGATGAACGAACCATAGAACTCGTGGCCGGCCTTCCACGCGGCAGCCAGGCAACAAAGGCCGGCGGCGCCGGCCCAGGCGGACCACAGGTACCGCCCGACCCAGCCGCCGAACACCAGGCTCCGCGCGATCGGCCTCACAATGCGTAGAATCCATCGTCCGGCTGCTTGCCGCCGATGATGCGCGGATCGCTTTTCATCAGGACATCGAAGAAACTCGCAAGGTCGGTGCGCGCCGCCGAAGCCTTGTGGGCGACAAGATTGCTGGTCGTCATCGACTGCTCGATCACCGGCGCCGGCAGACCGAGCGCCGGTGCCGCCGCGGCTGCCGCCGACCGGGGGTCTTTGCCG
>JBDHSY010000377.1:0-3628 GCA_039808405.1 Xanthobacteraceae bacterium | reverse complement strand
GCAGATAGTCGGCATCGCGCGCCGCCTTCTCCATGCCCGCGCGGTGAGCCTCGAGCGCGGTGCGCGCCTCGCGCCGCGCAGCCCACAACGCCTCGAGAGCCGCCACCTCGCGGTCGAGCCCGCCGAACGCATCGAGCAGCCGGCGATGGGTCGCGGCATCGACCAGCGCCCGCTCGTCGTGCTGGCCATGGATTTCCACCAGTGCCGCGCCGACCGCCTTCAGCGTCTGCACGCTGACCGCGGAATCGTTGATGAAGGCGCGCGAGCGGCCATCGGCGAACTGCACCCGGCGCAAAATCATCTCGCCAGTGACGTCGAGGCCGTTGTCGGCGAGCAGCGCGAACGACGGGTGCGTGCGCGCCACCTCGAACACCGCCGTGACCTGGCCGTGGTCGGCGCCGTGCCGCACCAGATCGGCGTCGCCGCGCCCGCCGAGCGCCAGCGCGAAGGCATCGAGCAGAATGGATTTGCCGGCGCCGGTCTCGCCGGTCAGCACCGCGAGGCCGGAACTGAAGTCGATATCAAGCCGCTCGATCAGGACGATGTCGCGGATCGACAGGCGCGCCAGCATGGAAGCGTGATCCTACCCGAGGCCGATCTTCTTGAACGCGCGGCTGATCCACGATCCCTTGTTCTCAACCGGCTCAAGCCCGCCGGATTTTACAAGATTATAGGCGTCCTTGTACCAGCGGCTGTCGGGAAAGTTGTGGCCAAGGATGGCGGCGGCGGTCTGCGCCTCGCCGACGATGCCGATCGCCATGTAGGCTTCGGTCAGCCGGTACAGCGCTTCCTCGACATGGCGGGTGGTCTGGTAGCGCGTCACCACGGTCTTGAAGCGGTTGATGGCGCCGGTGTAGTCGCGCCGCTCCATGTAGTAGCGCCCGACCTGCATCTCCTTGCCGGCGAGCTGGTCGCGGGCGCCTTCGAGCTTGCGCTTGGCGGTGGTGGCATATTCCGAGGTGGGATATTTGCGGATCACCTCTTCCAGCGCCGACATCGCCCGGTCGGTGCGGGCCTGGTCGCGGGAGACGTCGGGGATCTGGTCGTAATAGGACGAGGCGATCAGGTACTGCGCGTAGGCGGCGTCGGGGCTGCCGGGATGCAGCGTGACGTAGCGGCTCGCCGCGCCGATGCAGTTATCGTAGTCGCCGCTCTGGTAGAAGGCGTAGGCCGACATCAACAGCGATTTGCGCGCCCAGTCGGAATAGGGGTGCTGGCGATCGACTTCCTCGAACTTCTTGGAGGCCTGGCGCGGGTCGCTCTTCTCGTTCAGCAGGTAGAGGCCCTGGTTGTAGAGCTTTTCGGCCGGCTCGTCGACGAACGGGTCTTCCTTGTTGAAGGAGAACTTGTCCAGAAACTCGCTGGTGCTGCCGCAACCGGCGAGCGGCACCGCCACCGCGGCCAGCGTCGCGGCAAGGCGCAGGGCCCGGCCATACCGCCGCACGAGCACTGCCGGGAACTGGTTCTGGCTGCGTGTCATTCGCTCTTCCGCCATTGGTTCGGAAACTGGTCGCCCGCGCGGCCGGCTTTCAAGGTTTCGCCGCGCCCGGTTCGCTTGAAAACGCTCCAGGCCGCAACGGCTCCCCTCACCCGTGCCGGGCGTTTCCGCGCGCCGGCTGTGTAGCTGAAAAAAGCATTGGGACCAACCGCGTATGAGGACAATCCGCCCGGATTAAGGCGTCCATGGCGGGCCACGGCGCGCCGGCGAGACGTCAGGGAGTGCGGTCCGGCAAGACCCCTCAGGACAAGGCCCGTCAGGACACGTCCGGGCCGAAGGCCGGGGCGATCATGCCGCCGACCATGCCGCCGACCTCGAGGCCGGCGCGGGCGCGCCGGCGTGCCGGCGCCTGAGCCGGCTCCTCGACCACCCGCCAGGCGCTGCGGTCGGCCATCAGCGCGGAGAGCACCGCGTGGTTGAGCTTGTGGCCGCCGCGGATCGAGCGGTAGAGGCCGATCAGCGGCAGCCCGGCCAGCGCCAGGTCGCCGATCACGTCGAGCACCTTGTGGCGCACGAACTCGTCGGCATAGCGCAGGCCGTCGGCGTTGAGCACGCGGGTGTCGTCCACCACCACGGAATTTTGCAGCGAGGCGCCGAGCGCGTAGCCGGCGCTCCACAGGTTGGCGACATCGCACATGCGGCCGAAGGTGCGGGCGCGGCAGATGTCGCGGCGGAACGCCTCCGGCGTGAGGTCGAAGACGTAGCTCTGGCGGCCGATCACGGCGTTGGCGAAGTCGATCTCGACCTCGGCGCGAAAGCCGCCGGCATGGGGGCGCAGCTCGCCGAACGATTCGCCGGTCTTGACGTGGACCGGCTTCAGCACCTCGATGAAGCGGCGGGCGGCGCTCTGCCGCACCAGGCCGACGCGATCGATGGCGGCGACGAAGGGCGCCGCGGAGCCGTCCATGATCGGCACCTCGGGGCCATCGACCTCGATGACCGCGTTGTCGATGCCAAGGCCGCGCAGCGCGGCAAGGATGTGTTCGGCGGTGGACACCAGCGGGCCGTCGGCGTCGCCCAGCACGGTGGCGAAGGCGGTGGCGGTGACCGTCTCGTGGTTCGCGCGCAGCCTGCGGTCGCCGCCCGCGAGGCCGCTGCGGATCACGACGAAGCCGCTGTCGATGGCGCCGGGGCGAAGCGTCAGGCCGACCGTCTTGCCGGAATGGACACCGATACCGGTAACCGTCACGTCGGACCGCAGCGTCGTTTGCCGGCTCGATTTCATGCGATGTCTACCTGCTGACTACCATCCGAAGGGTCCGGTCGCGCCGGGGAGGCGCCGTTCGGCTCGGATGTCCCCTTGAGTCGGCGCTCACCATAGAGACTGCCCGGAAGGGCGCCAACTCACGCTTTTTTACGGAATGTTACCCCAAAGGCGCCGTATTGATGCCGCCTGTTAACCACGATCGGCCGGTGGACGGCAACCCGCCGGCTGGGGAAAACAGCGAAACGCCGCCGAAAAACCAAAGAATACCCGCCTCTTAACAAAACCGTTCGAATTTTAACGACGGCCAGAAAAATCCCGGCCGCGAGGGCCGGGATCGATGGTCGGCGCGCCGAATGTTAACGCGCGATCAATTCACCTGCCGGCGCAGGAACGCAGGAATATCGAGATGGTCGTCGCCCTGTGGCGCCGGCGCCACGGGGGCCGGGCGGCCGTGCGGGTCGAGGCCCTGCGGCGCCGGCCGGCGGGCATATTCCGAGACCGGCTCGCTGGCCGCCATCTGCTCGGCGACGCTGCGCTGCGGCCGGCGCTGCTGCAGCGGCGGCATCCGCTCCATGGCCGGGCCGGAGGCGCGGGCGGCAATCGGCGGCTCGGTCGCCTCGTCGCGGCGGCCGAGACCGACATTGGCGAGGCGCTGCAACAGCGACAGCCGGGTCTTCTGCGGATGCTCGTGGTCGGTCTCGCCGCGCGCCTGGCGGATCTCGGCCTGCGCCGGCATCGGCAGGTCCTCGAAATTCGGCATGCGCGGGGCGCGCACCGGCGCCCGCTCGGCCGCCGGCGGAATGAAGGCCGAAGGCGGCGCTTCCTCGCGCATCTCGACCGGGGCCGCCTTGGGCTCGGCGAACAGCGACGGCTCGCGCGCGATCGGGCGCACCGTGACATCGCCGTAGGAGGCCGGCGCGACC
>JBDHSY010000376.1:0-3632 GCA_039808405.1 Xanthobacteraceae bacterium | reverse complement strand
TCTCTGCGGCGACGGTGCCGCTGACGACGACGGTGGTTGCGGTCAACGACGCGCCGGTGGTGAGCGGGACGGCGACGATCCCGAGCACCGAGGACGCCTCGACGGGTGCGACGGTCGCCAGCGTGCTGACGCAGGTGAGCTACAGCGACGGCACGGACACGATCCCGAGCGGGTCGACGGGCACGCCGGCGGCGGGTCTGGCGATCACCGGCAACGCCTCGACGGCGGCGCAGGGCACGTGGCAGTACACGACCGACGGCACGACGTGGGTAGATATCCCGCGGACGGGCCTTGGCGACACGAATGCGATCGTGATCCCGGCGACGGCGTCGCTGCGCTTCGTGCCGAACGGCGACTGGAACGGCACGCCGGGCGGTCTGACGGCGCGCATCTCGGACGGCACGGGTGGCCTGCCGGCGACGGGCGCGCAGAACCTGGGCGCGGTTGGCGGCACCAGCCAGTGGTCGAACGACACGATCGCCATCGGCACGGTCACCGCTCCGGTCAACGACGCTCCTGTCGTGAGTGGCACGGCAACGGTGCCTCCCAGCAACGAGGATACGCCGAGCCCGACGGGCACGCCGGTCAACGATCTGCTGGGACAGGGTACGGTCAGCTATACCGACGGCACCGATACGGTGCCGGGCGGGTCGACGGGTACGCCGGCGGCGGGCATTGCCATCACCGGCAACGCCTCGACGCCGGACCAGGGCACCTGGCAGTACACGACCGATGGCGGGACGACCTGGGTCGACATCCCGCACACCGGCCTCGGCGACAACAATGCGATCGTGATCCCGGCAACGGCAGGCGTGCGCTTCGTGCCACAGCCGGACTGGAACGGCACGCCGGGTTCGTTGACCGCTCGTATCTCCGACGGCACGGGCGGCCTCCCGCCGACCGGCGCCGGCGACATCTCGACGGGTATCGGCGGCACCGGCCAGTGGTCGGCCGGCACGATCTCGATCGGCACCACGACACCGCCGGTCAACGATGCGCCAGTGGCCACGGGCGAGACGAAGTTGCCGCCGGTCAGCCAAGGCACGGGCAACCCGCCGGGCGCTTCGGTGACGGACCTGTTCAAGGACAACTTCGACGACTCGCGCGACACGGTGCCGGGTGGTTCGTCGGCGCATGAGCTTGCCGGCATCGCCATCACAGGCAACGCGTCGAACCCGACGCAGGGCGAATGGCGCTACTCGCTCGATGGCGGCTCGACCTGGAGCGGAATCCCGACGGCTCTGGGCGACGGCCAGGCGATCATCCTGCCGTCGACGGCCATGCTGCAGTTCGTCCCCAACAGCGGGTTCTCCGGCACGCCCGGTGCGCTCACGGTGCGGCTGATCGACAGCTCGGCTGGTCCGGTGACGTTCTCGGCGAGCACGGACGTGACGATCAATGGCGGTACGACGCCGTTCAGCAACTCGGTCGTTCCGCTTTCCACGAGCATCACGCCGGTGCCTCCGACTGGTCCATCGGTGCTGCCGAATGTGGTGGTGCCGTCGGATTACCTATCGCGGGACGTGTTCGGCTTCAGCCGGCGCGACATTGGCGGCATGCCGTCCGATTGGCTGGTCGGCTCCAACGTCTACCGCACGATGCTGGCCAACCAGCCCGGCACGGCGGCGGTCTCGACCGACGTCTTCTACGGCACGGCGCCGCGCCAGACGCTGCGCTACGAGGCGGCGTCGATCAGTGGCGGTCCGATCCCGCCCTGGCTGTACTTCGATCCGACGATGCTGACCTTCTCCGGCACGCCGCCGGAAGGGTCGGAAGGTTCCTACGACCTGCGCGTCGTCGCGACCGACCGTCACGGCCGGCAGGCGACTGCCGATGTGCACATCGTCGTGCTGCGTGAGCCGAAGGACATCCTGGGGCTGCTGCGTCCCACCGTTGTGGTCGACGACGTCATGAGGACGCCGGCTGCCACACCGCCGGCGCCGCCCGAGGCGACCACGCCTACGGAGACGCCGCCGACGGGCGATCCGCAATCGCAGCCTTCGGCACCGCCGACAGGCGACGAGGCTGCACCGACAACACCGTCCACGCCATCGGGTGACGGCGTGCAGCTTCAGTTGCCGCCTGCAGCCGATCCGGCGAACGGGCAATCGATCCAAGGCTTTGGTCTCTCGCCGCAGCTGCGTGAGCAGACCCAGGCCGGCCGCCTCGCCCGAGCAAGAGCACTGCTCGACGCGCTGGCAGCCTGATCCGTCAATCGAACTGTGTTTCGCGTGGCCGCTGGGGGCGGCCACGCTTTCAATGTTGGTGGGAGATGTGGGAATGAAAACCGGTGTTGTTTCCGTGGCCGTTTCGTTTGCGGCCTTGTTGGTTGCCGGCTGCGGCAGCCTGCGGCCCGACGCGATGACGATGGAGGAGAACGTCCAGCGCGCTCAGGCCGATCGCAAGAAGATCGACCAGGCCTACGTGCCGGTGAGCGGCCCGCTCAGCCTCTCGGAGGCAATCGCACGTTCGCTAAAGTACAATTACGACGGTCAGCTCGCCAAGACCGAGATCAACATGCAGGAGAAGCAGCTCGATCTCGCTCTGGCGCAGATGCTGCCGAGGCTGGCGGCCGGCGCCGGCTACGATGGGCGCACCACCTACAATGCCGCGCAGAGCATCGATGTCTTCACGCAGCAGCAGAGCCTGACCTATTCGTATTCGCAGCAGCCGCAGTTCTCGACGGCCGACCTGACGCTGACCTGGAACGCATTGGATCTGGGGCTGAGCTTCTTCCAGGCGCGCCAGCAAGGCTATCGCGTGCTGATTGCCATCGAACGCCGCCGCAAGGTGATCGACAACATCGTGCGCAGCACCGCAACGGCTTACTGGCGCGCCAAGACGGCGTCGGAGCTGCTGCCGCGCATCGACCCCATGCTGAAGACGGCACGGCAGATCCTCGAGGCGTCGCGTGCGGCGAGCGCGCAGAATCTGCAGTCGCCACTGGCGCTGCTCGACTTCCAGCAGAACATGGTCATCGTGCTGAGCGAGCTGGAGCGTATCCGCAACGAACTCTCGGCCGCGCGCATCGAGCTCGCGACCCTGATCAATATCCCGTCGAGCACCAACGTGGTCTTCTCGGGCGGGCTGGCAGACAATATCGAACCGCAGTTCGGTCTGAACAACCATCGCCTCGAGGATATCGGCCTGACCCTGCGTCCGGAGCTGCGCATCGAGGCCTACCAGAAGAAGATCGACCAGCAGGACATCTACAAGGAGATCCTGAAAATGCTGCCGGGCATCGGCATGATCGGCGGCTTCAACTTCAACTCCAACAATCTGCTCTACACCAACACCTGGGGCGAGATCGGCATTCGCGCCACGTTCAACCTGATGAGCATGATCCAGGGGCCGCGCGCCATCGCCGTGGCCAAGCAGGCGGTGGATCTGTCGGAAGAGCGGCGGATTGCGCTGAGCGTGGCGATCCTGAGCCAGATCAATCTCGCCATCAACGAGTATGCCAACTCGCTCGACACCTATAAGACAGCCAAGGATGTCGATCGCGTCGGCGTGCAGATCGGCCGCGTTGCCGACAGCGTATCGGAAGCCGGCGCGCAGTCGGAAGCCGACCGCATTCGCCGTCAGCTCACCGTGCTGACGACGCGCATCGCCCGCGACCGAGCCCAGGTCCG
>JBDHSY010000375.1:0-3651 GCA_039808405.1 Xanthobacteraceae bacterium | reverse complement strand
GCGCCGATCCATGCGGCGCAGGCCGCGACAGGGCCGGCGCGCGTAACGGCCCGGGCATCGGCATCGGCCTGCGCCGTTCCGCCCGGCGGCCACGTTTGCGCCTTGCTGCGCGGCCATTTTACGCGCAACGCCACCACCGGCGGCTCCAGCCCGCTACCCTCGCTCCGGGAGCCATGCTACACGAGCCGCGTTTTCACGCCACCGTCGCCCGGACCTCCCCCCATCGATGTCTCAGATCGTCACCCGCTTCGCTCCCTCGCCAACCGGATTTTTGCACATCGGCGGCGCCCGCACCGCGCTGTTCAACTGGCTCTATTCGCGCGGCCGCGGCGGCAGGATGCTGCTGCGGATCGAGGACACCGACCGCGAACGCTCGACGCAGGCCGCGATCGAGGCGATCCTCGATGGCCTCACCTGGCTCGGCCTCGATTGGGACGGCGACGTCGTCTACCAGTACGCCAACGCCGCACGCCACCGCGCGGTCGCCGAAGCGATGCTCGCCGACGGCCGCGCCTATCGCTGCTACGCCAGCGCCGAGGAACTGGCCGAGATGCGCGAGAAGGCGCGCGCCGAGGGCCGCCCGATGCGCTACGACGGGCGCTGGCGCGACCGCGATCCCTCCGAGGCGCCCGCCGGCGTCAAGCCGGTGATCCGCCTGCGCGCGCCGCAGAGCGGCGAGACGGTCGTCGAGGACGAGGTGCAGGGCCGCGTCGTCTGGCAGAACGAGAACCTCGACGACCTGGTGCTGCTGCGCTCCGACGGCAACCCGACCTACATGCTGGCCGTCGTCGTCGACGATCACGACATGGGGGTGACGCACGTCATCCGCGGCGACGACCACTTGACCAACGCCGCGCGCCAGAAGCAGATCTACGATGCGCTCGGCTGGACCTTCCCCAGCATGTCGCACATCCCGCTGATCCACGGCCCGGACGGCTCGAAACTGTCGAAGCGCCACGGCGCGCTCGGCGTCGATGCCTACCGCGCCATGGGCTACCTGCCCGAAGCGCTGCGCAACTACCTGGTGCGGCTCGGTTGGAGTCATGGCGATCAGGAGGTGTTTTCCACCGACGAGATGATCGCGCTGTTCGACCTCAAGGGCATCGGCCGCTCGGCGGCGCGCTTCGACTTCGCCAAGCTGGAAAACCTCAACGGTCACTACATCCGCCACAGCGACGACGCGACGCTGGTGCGGCGGATCGAGGAGACGCTGCCGTTCATCCCGCAGGGCACGGCGATGGCCGGCAAGCTCGACGCGGACGGGCGGGCGCGGCTGCTCGCGGCCATGCCGGGGCTGAAGGAGCGCGCCAAGACGCTGATCGAACTGATCGACAGCGCCGCCTATCTGTTCGCCGACCGGCCGCTGGCGCTGGAGGCGAAGGCGGCGGCGCTGGTCACGCCCGAGACGCGGGAGCTGCTCGGCCGGCTGCGCACGGCGCTCGCAGCGGTCGAGCCGTGGTCGGCGGAGGCCACCGAGAAAACGGTGCGGACGTTTGCGGACCAGAACGGCCTCAAGCTCGGCGCAGCCGCGCAGCCGTTACGTGTCGCGCTGACCGGCCGCACCACCTCGCCGGGCATTTTCGACGTGCTCGCGGTACTCGGACGCGAGGAATCCCTGGCGCGTCTCGGCGACCTCGCGACAGCGTGAACGTCGTCTCGGCGGCGGCGGCGGAAGCCGTCGCCGCCGCCGACCGCGAGCCTGCGCACGGCGCGCAATTCTGCAATCCTTCCAATGTGCAGGACGCCGCTCCCGGCGACCGCAAAGAGCCGTACGAGGCCGCTCGATCTGGCCCGTTTGTCCGTCTTGCGGCGCCAGACGCAATGGTTTAACCCTCCCTCGCCGACTAGAACCTCGGGCTCGCCCCTCCCATATCACCACAGGGCCGGTCCGGTTCCGTAACGACTTCCCGGGGACCACGCCATGGATGCAAAGAACACCACACAATCTGCAACGCTGACCGTGGGCGGCAACAGTTTCGAGCTTCCGGTTCTCAGCGGCACCATCGGTCCCGATGTCGTCGACATCAGCAAGCTGTACGCCCAGTCGGGCATGTTCACCTACGATCCCGGCTTCACCTCGACGGGAAGCTGCCAGTCGAAGATCACTTACATCGACGGCGACCAGGGCATGCTGCTGTATCGCGGCTACCCGATCGAGCAGCTCGCCGAGCAGGGCGACTTCCTCGAAACCTGCTACCTGTTGCTTTACGGCGAACTGCCGACCAAGGCGCAGAAGGAAGATTTCGACTACCGCATCACCCATCACACGATGGTGCACGAGCAGATGACGCGCTTCTTCCAGGCGTTTCGTCGCGACGCGCACCCGATGGCGGTGATGGTGGCCTCCGTCGGCGCGCTTGCCGCCTTCTATCACGACTCCACCGACGTCAACGACCCGACCCAGCGCATGATCGCCTCGATGCGCATGATCGCCAAGGTGCCGACGCTGGCGGCGATGGCCTACAAGTGTTCGGTCGGCCAGCCGTTCGTCTATCCGCGCAACAACCTCGACTACGCCTCGAACTTCCTGCGCATGTGCTTCGCGGTGCCGTGCGAGGACTACAAGGTCAGCCCGGTGCTGGCGGACGCGCTCGACAAGATTTTCATCCTGCATGCCGACCACGAGCAGAACGCCTCGACCTCGACCGTGCGCATCGCCGGCTCCTCGGGCGCCAACCCGTTCGCCTGCATTGCCGCCGGCATCGCCTGCCTGTGGGGCCCGGCGCATGGCGGCGCCAACGAGGCCGCGCTGAAGATGCTGGCCGAGATCGGCACCGTGGACAAGATCCCCGAGTTCATCGCCAAGGTGAAGGACAAGAACTCCTCGGTGCGGCTGATGGGTTTTGGCCACCGCGTCTACAAGAACTACGACCCGCGCGCGAAGATCCTGCAAAAGACCTGCCACGCCGTGCTCAACGAGCTTGG
Source organism: Xanthobacteraceae bacterium (assembly GCA_039808405.1). Lineage (GTDB taxonomy): Bacteria > Pseudomonadota > Alphaproteobacteria > Rhizobiales > Xanthobacteraceae > PRO6. The sequence goes on along the minus strand of JBDHSY010000375.1, from coordinate 726 downwards.
CCACGGCGACGATCCGCTGCTCAAGGTGGCGATCGAACTGGAGAAGATCGCGCTCAACGACGAATACTTCATCGAGCGCAAGCTCTATCCGAACGTCGACTTCTATTCGGGCATCACGCTGAAGGCGATGGGTTTTCCGACCTCGATGTTCACCGTGCTGTTCGCGGTCGCCCGCACCGTCGGCTGGATCAGCCAGTGGCGCGAGATGCTGGAAGACCCGCAGCAGAAGATCGGCCGCCCGCGCCAGCTCTACACCGGCGCGACGCAGCGCGAATACGTGCCGCTCGACAGCCGCAAGTAAGTTTTAGGCTCGATCGGATGCGACGAGAAAGGCCGGCGCTCGACGCCGGCCTTTTCGTATCTCAGCGCATATGCGCGACGACGATATCGGCGGCGGCTTCGCTCGGCGAGCGGCCGCCGATGGTCATGACGGTATCGATACGGGCAAACGCCTCGACCTGACGGCGGCGCTGCGGCGTGTCGGCCATCACCTCGGCGAGCGCAGCCGCGAGCTTGTCGGCCGTGCAATCGTCCTGGATGAATTCCGGCACCACGTTGTCGCCGAGCACCAGGTTGGCGAGGATCACGGTGTCGGAGCGGATCACCTTGCGGATCAGCCACGCCTCGACCGCCCCCGCCTTGTAGGCCGCGACCATCGGCACGCCGGCGAGCGCCAGCTCCAGCGTGATAGTGCCGGTGACCGCCATTGCGGCGACTGCGTCGCGG
>JBDHSY010000374.1:0-3654 GCA_039808405.1 Xanthobacteraceae bacterium | reverse complement strand
GCCGCGGTGGCGTCGGGATTTTCTTCCGCCATGAAGTGACCGCCGGCCACCGGCTGGCCGGTCACCTTGGTCGCCCACTGTTTCCAGGTGTCGAGCGGCGTCGCCGCGGCACCGGCAATTCCGGCATCGCCCCACAGCGCCAACAGCGGCGCCGCGATGGTGTTGCCGGCCTCGCGGTCGGCCGCATCGTGCGCGAAGTCGGCATAGGCACCGGCGCGATAGTCCTCGCACGCCGCGTGGATGCGCAGCGGATCGCGGAACGCGGTGAGATAGTGGGCAAGCGCGCGCGCATCGAACGCATCGAGCGAGCGGGCCGCCGTCCAGCTCGCCAGCGTATGGCGAAAATAGGCGTCGGGGCTGCCGCCGATCAGCGTCTCCGGCAACGGTTTTGGCTGCGCCAGAAAGGCCCAGTGGTAAATCTTCAGCGCGTAGGCGCGATCCATCCGCGCCCAGTATTCATACGTCGGCAGGATATCGAGCACCGCCAGCCGCGACAGCCGGCCAGGATGATCGAGCGCGAGCCGATAGGCGACACGGCCGCCGCGATCGTGGCCGGCCAGCGCGAACTGCGCATGCCCGAGTTTCTCCATGACCTCGATCATCACCCGCGCCATCGCCCGCTTGGTGAACGGGGTGTGGTCGGCGTCGCTGTCCGGCACGTCCGACCAGCCGTAGCCGGGCAGATCGGGCACGACGAGCGTGAACCGCTCGGCCAGCTTCGGCGCCACGCGGTGCCACATCACATGGGTCTGCGGATAGCCGTGCAGCAGCAACAGCGGCGGCCCCTCACCGCCGATGCGGGCGAACACGCACCCGCCGGAGGTCGCGATCCATTCGGAGGCATAGCCGGGAAACAGGTCGGCGAGATCGGGCATCGGCGCTTTTCTCCTGCGCCCCGGACGCCGCGCAGCGCGAAGCGATGCGCCGCCGATCCGGGGCCGTTACAGACGTCAGCATATCGTGACGATCCCGGGTCTGCGCAGCAATACTGCGTATTGCAGCGCGCGCGGGATACATGAGCCTAGACGTGTGTGTCCCGCTCGCGCGCCACCGCGCGCCAGCCGATGTCGCGGCGGCAAAACCCTTCCGGCCAGCGGATCAGGTCGACCGCGGCATAGGCGCGGCGCTGCGCCTCGGCAATGGTCGGCGCGCTCGCGGTGACGTTGAGCACACGGCCGCCATTGGCAAGGATGGCGTCGCCCTCGGCCCTGGTGCCGGCATGGAAAATCTCGACGCCCGCGACGGCGGCCGCCTCGTGCAGGCCCTCGATGCGCGAACCCTTTGGACAGTCGCCGGGATAGCCGCGCGTCGCCATCACCACGGTCAGCGCCGGCTCGGGAAACCAGCGCAGGTCGAAGGTGTTCAACAGCCCGTCGCAAGCGGCAAGCAGGGCCGGCACCAGATCCGACATCAGCCGCATCATCAGGACTTGCGCCTCCGGGTCGCCGAAGCGCACGTTGTATTCGATCAGCTTCGGGCCGTCGTCGGCGATCATCAGTCCGGCGAACAACACGCCCTTGAACGGCGTGCCGCGCGCGCGCATCGCGGCAAGCGTCGGCATCACGATCTCGTCCATGACGCGTTTGCACATCGCCTCCGTCATCACCGGCGCCGGCGAATAGGCGCCCATGCCGCCGGTGTTCGGGCCGGTGTCGCCGTCGAAAGCGCGCTTGTGATCCTGGGCGGTGGCGAGCGGCAGCGCGTGCTCGCCGTCGCACAGCACGAAGAACGACGCTTCCTCGCCGGTCAGCATCTCCTCGATCACCACCGCCGCGCCCTCATCGCGGAAGATCGCATCGACCGCCGCTTCGGCTTCCTCCACCGTGGTCGCGACGGTGACGCCCTTGCCGGCGGCCAGGCCGTCGGCCTTGACCACGATCGGCGCGCCCTGCGCGCGCACATAGGCCTTCGCCGCCCCGGCGTCGCCGAAAGCCTCGTAGGCCGCGGTCGGGATGCCATGCTCGCGGCACAGGGCCTTGGTAAAGCTCTTGGAGGCTTCGAGCGCCGCCGCCGCCCGGCTCGGCCCGAACGCGGTGATGCCGGCGGCGTCGAGGTCGTCGATCAGCCCGGCCGCGAGCGGCGCTTCCGGCCCGACCACGACGAGATCGACGCCCTCGCGGCGGCAGAAATCGATCACCGCGGCGTGGTCGGACGCCTCGAGCGCAATGCAGGCCGCTTCGCGCGCGATACCGGCATTGCCCGGCGCGCACCAGAACTTTTCAACGATCGGGGAGGCGGCGATCTTCCAGGCGAGCGCGTGCTCGCGGCCGCCGGAACCGAGAAGGAGGATATTCATGGACAGACGATACCCGGACGTGCCCGGCGCCGCCACCGGACCGGGGTGGCGGGTGGCGGGTTAGGTGCGTGACGAAACCCGTGTAACATGCCGCCCGCGCCCCGCAAAAAGAATCGGTCCACATGCCTGCCAGTCCCGAGCTTCTCGTCAACCTCGCCGAATACACGGTCTCGGAACTGTCGTCCGCGCTCAAGCGCACGGTCGAGGACGCCTACGGCCACGTCCGCGTGCGCGGCGAGATTTCCGGCTTTCGCGGGGCCCATGCCTCCGGCCACTGCTATTTCGCGCTGAAGGACGAGAGCGCCAAGATCGAGGCGGTGATCTGGCGCGGCGTCCATGGGCGGATGCGCTTCAAGCCGCAGGAAGGGCTCGAGGTCATCGCCACCGGCAAGCTCACCACCTACCCCGGCTCGTCAAAATACCAGATCGTCATCGAGGCGCTGGAGCCGGCCGGCGTCGGCGCACTGATGGCCCTGATGGAGGAGCGCAAGAAGAAGCTTGCCGCCGAGGGGCTGTTCGACGAGGCGCGCAAGCAGCTTCTGCCGTGGCTGCCGGAGGTGATCGGCGTCGTCACCTCGCCGACCGGCGCGGTGATCCGCGACATCCTGCATCGCCTCGCCGACCGCTTTCCGCGCCGCGTGCTGGTGTGGCCGGTCAGGGTGCAGGGCGAAGGCTCGGCCGAGCAGATCGCCGCCGCCATCGACGGCTTCAACGCGCTCGCCGAGGGCGGCGCTATCCCGCGCCCCGACCTGCTGATCGTCGCGCGCGGCGGCGGCTCGCTGGAGGACCTGTGGTCGTTCAACGAGGAAATCGTGGTGCGGGCGGCCGCGGCCAGCATGATTCCGCTGATCTCGGCCGTCGGTCACGAGACCGACGTGACGCTGATCGATTTTGCCGCCGACCGCCGCGCGCCGACGCCGACGGCGGCGGCCGAGATGGCGGTGCCGGTACGCGCGGAACTCGCGGTCGAGGTCGGCACGCTGGCGCGGCGCCTCATGCTGTGCTGGCAGCGCGCGCAGGACGGCCGGCGCGCCGAATTGCGTTCGGCCGCCCGCGCCCTGTCGACGCCGGAAAGCCTGCTGGCGCTGCCCCGCCAGCGCCTCGATCAGGCAGCGAGCGCATTGCCCCGGGCGCTGCGCGCCAACACTCACCTGCACGACCGCAGGCTGTCGCGGGTCGCCTCGTTCCTCACCGTGCGCACGCTCAAGGGCCAGATCGCGCACGCCGACGACCGCCTGCGCCACCTCGCCGGCCGGGCGGCGCGCTGCCTCTCGGTCCAGACCCGCGCCCGCCGCGAGCGCCTCGGCGGCTGGAGCGCGCGGCTCTCCGCCTCGCTGCGCGCCAACGCGGGCGCCCAC
>JBDHSY010000373.1:0-3661 GCA_039808405.1 Xanthobacteraceae bacterium | reverse complement strand
CGCTTGTCGATGATGGCGAGCGGCGCGTTGATGCGCTTGGCGAGCCCGCGCGCGCGCACCACGCCGCCGACGTCGGGCGACACCACCATCACCTTGGCGAGGTCGAACTGCTCGCGGATGTCGCGCACCATCACCGGCGAGGCGTAGAGGTTGTCGGTCGGGATGTCGAAAAAACCCTGGATCTGCCCGGCGTGCAGGTCGAGCGTCATCACCCGGTCGGCGCCGGCGTGGGTGATCAGGTTGGCGACCAGCTTGGCCGAGATCGGCGTGCGCGGGCCGGCCTTGCGGTCCTGCCGGGCGTAGCCGAAATACGGCACCACCGCGGTGATGCGCCGCGCCGAGGCGCGCCGCAGCGCGTCGGTGATGATCAACAGTTCCATCAGGTGGTCGTTGGCGGGAAACGACGTCGACTGGATGATGAAGACATCCGAGCCGCGCACGTTCTCCTGAATCTCGACGAACACTTCCATGTCGGCGAAGCGCCGCACGCTGGCCTTGGTCAGCGGCAGCTGCAGCCACTCGGCGATGGATTTCGCCAGCGTCGGATTGGAGTTGCCGGCGACGAGCTTGATGGCCCCGTTCTTCGCCGACATGGTGGGTTTCCCCTGAACCTGTGTGGATGCACGCGTCAACATGAGCCGGCCGTCAAACGGAGCCCCAGCCGCTCGGGGGCCCTTGCCGCAGGCGGTGTAACAAGGAGACGGCGGCGCTGGCAATACGCCTTTCCGGTTTGCCGGGGGAAATTGCCGGCCGGCCGACGGCCTCGGTGGACGCGGTCTACGGCGCGAGCGCGATGGCGTGCAGGTGGCGGCCGTAGTCCGCCTCGCGCCGGTGCACCGAGCGGCGATAGCTGAAAAAGCGCGGGTCCGCGTAGGTGCACAGGCCGAGGTCGTCGATCGCCCCGATGCCGGCGGCTTCGAGCCGGCAGCGGATGAAGCCGCCGAGGTCGAACAGCGCGTGGCCCTCGCGGGCGGCCGGCGCGAAGAAGCGGGCATGGCCCGGATCGGCGGCGGCAAAGCGCGCGGCGAACTCGGCGCCGACCTCGTAGCTCGGCTGGCGAATCAAGGGGCCGACCGCCGCCACGATGCGGCCGCGTGCGGCCCCCAGCCGCTCCATCGCCGCAACCGTCGAGGCCAGCACGCCGTCGAGCGCGCCGCGCCAGCCGGCATGCGCCGCGCCGATCACGCGCGCCTGCGGGTCGGCGAACAGCACAGGGCCGCAGTCGGCGGTGGTGATGGCGATGGCGAGCCCCGGCGTTGCGGTGACGATGGCGTCGGCGTGCGGCCGCGCGTCGGTGTCCCACGCCGCGGTGGCGGCGACGGCACCCGGCGAATGCACCTGATGCACGGTTGCGAAATGCGCGATGTCGGCGCCGACGGCGGCGGCGACCCGGCGGCGGTTCTCGGCGACATGGGCGGGGTCGTCGTCGGAGCCGAGCCCGCCGTTGAGGCTGGCATACAGGCCCAGCGAGACGCCGCCCTCGCGGGTGAAGAAGCCGTGGCGGATGCCGTCAAGCGCCTGAAGGCGCGGGGCTTGCAGCATGGTCATGGCGTCGCGTCCTCGGGTTGGTCGGTCAGCCCGACCAGCATCGGAAGCGTCGGGTTGGCGACGCCGAGCACCTTGAACATCGAGCCCATGCCGCCGCGCCCGCTGCTGGTCAGGCGTTGCAGGGCGACGGCGATATCCTGCGCCACCGCCGGCGCGGCCGTGGTCATCAGCGCATGCGCCCGCGCCTCGATGCCGAGCCGGCGCAGGAACGTGCCCTGTTCGACTGGGCCGTGCGCGCGGGCGCCGCCGGCCTCGGCGGCGCGCTTGAGCGCGTCGAAATCGACATGGGCGGTGATGTCGGCGGTGCCGGGGTTCGTCAGGGGGTCGGCATAGGCGTGGCGCGCCACCGCCTGAAACGTGTCGCCGGCGTCGCTCCGGGCGTGGCCGTAGTCGATGATCAGCGCCGCGCCGCCGAAGTCGCGCACGCGGGAGGCGATGCGCAAGATTTCCCCGTCCGGCCGCCACTCGAAGATGGCGCCCTGCGGGGCGGCGGCGACCTGCGGCGGCAGCAGCGCCTCGAAGCGCGGCGAGGGTTTTGGCGCGACGCCGAAGGCGAGGTTGCCGTCGGCGCCGATCTCGATCACCCGCTCGTGCCAGCCGCCCTCGTGCCGCACCATCTGGTGCACCGGCAGCACGTCGAAATACTCGTTGGCGAGGATGATCGCCGGCCCCTCCGGCACGTCGTCGATGCGCTCGTGCCAAAACACCTCGCCGGCGTCGGCGAGCGCCTTGACCTGACGGTGGCGCAGCGCCGGGTTGACCTCGATCATGTGGACGGTGACGGCCGAGCGGAAGGCGGGCAGCACGCGGATGGCGCGCAGCGCATCCGCCATCATGGTGCCGTGGCCGGGGCCGAGCTCGATCAGGTTGATCTCGGCCGGCTCGTCCATCATCCGCCATACCGAGGCGGCCCACAGCCCGATCAGTTCGCCGAACATCTGGCTCACTTCCGGCGCGGTGACGAAGTCGCCCTCGCGGCCGAGCGGGTCGCGCGCGATGTAGTAGCCGTAGCGCGGGTGCGTCAGGCAGAGCTGCATATAGCGCCACACCGGCATCGGCCCGGCGGCGCGGATCAGCGTGCGGATTTCCGCTTCCAGCGGCGCGACGTCGCTCATGGCGCCGGCTCCGCCGGCGCGGCGGTGCGCGGCGGCAGCCGCAGCGCGCGTGCGATCAGCACGAGGCCGGCGACGACCATCGGCACCGACAGCAGCATGCCCATGGTCAGCCCGCCCCACAGGAAGCCGAGCTGCGGGTCGGGCTCGCGGAACAGTTCGCCGGTGATGCGCGCGAGCCCGTAGACGGTGGCGAAGGCGCCGACGATCAGGCCGGGCCGCCTGAGCGCGCCGGCGCGGATCATGAGGGCGAGCAGGGTGAACAGCAAAATGCCCTCGAGGCCGGCCTCGTAGAGCTGGCTCGGGTGGCGCGGCTCGGGGCCGCCGTTGGGGAAGACGATCGCCCACGGCACGTCGGTCGGGCGGCCCCACAGCTCGCTGTTGATGAAGTTGGCGATGCGGCCGAGGAACAGGCCGATCGGCCCGACCGCGCAGGTGATGTCGCCGAGCGACAGGATCGGGATGCGGTGGCGCCGCGCGAATGCCATTACCGCGACGACGCAGCCGAGAAAGCCGCCGTGGAACGACATGCCGCCTTCCCACAGCCGGATGATCTCGGCCGGGTGGGCGGCGAAATAGGCCGGGTTGTAGAACGCGACGTAGCCGATGCGGCCGCCGAGGATGATGCCGAGCGTCACCCACAGGATGAAGTCGTCCATCTGCGGCAGGCTGATCGGCGACGGGCCGCCCCACAGCCGCGCCGACTTGATGATCCGCCGCGCATAGAGCCAGCCGAACACGATGCCGCCGATATAGGCGAGCGCGTACCAGCGGATCGCGAACGGCCCGAAGGAGACCGCGACCGGATCGAACACCGGGAAGGGAAGGACAGCGAGCGACATCGGCTCCCGCGAATCACAGCGACGCGTTCCGTGGCTCCGGTCATGACGGCGCGGATGTGGTGAAGTCAAGGCGGCGGGTTTGGCGCTGGGGCCGGCGTCGCCCTTGAAGTCGGCGCCGCGCATCGCCATTGTGTCCCGGAAAGCGGGAGCGGACGCCGG
>JBDHSY010000372.1:0-3662 GCA_039808405.1 Xanthobacteraceae bacterium | reverse complement strand
GCATAAGGGCTGCGAGGAGTGATTTCATGGTGGGTCTGCCTTGCCTGTCTCAGGTCTGCGAACAGCTCCGGCATAGACCCGGAAGCTCAGGAGGCCGTCTTGAGGGCTTCTTTCTCCGTGCCGTCATTGTCGATCGCGCAACTGAGCGATTGCTGACGCGGGAGCGATTTCTTCTTCAGCCGAATGTCAGTTGATGGACGCCGTAAGCACCTGATTGACATGCCCGGCGCGCGCACCGCATCGGTCAAGGCAGGGTGTCCGCCTTGCCGGCTGTTTGCATATACGGAAAGGCGGGAACGAGCCGGCGAGCCATAATTTGATCAGCGCCAGCTCATGCGTCGCAGGGTTCCGTCGTGCAACACGAATTGATGCCAGATCGCCATCAGGGCATGCGCTCCGGCAAGGATCAGGATGAGATTGCCGGCATTCTCGTGAAGCTCGCCTATCAGGCCGGGGCGTCCCTGAACAGCTGCGGTGAGAGCCGGCAAAGGCAGCCCCGCAAAGGAGACCTGCACGCCCAACTGCGATGCCACATACCAGCCGGTGAGAGGTAGACCGATCAGCAGCAGATAGAGCGCGCCATGCCCAATCCTGGTGCCGAGCGCCAGCCAGCCAGTCCCGGCGATGGGCTCGGGCTCGGGGCCGATCAGCCGCAGGATCAGGCGCGGCAGAACCAGAACCAGCACCGCAAGCCCGAGCGTGAAATGCAAGAGGGGCGGGTCTTGCACGATCTTTCGGCCGCCCTCCGCGCTCAGCCACGCACCAAGCACGGCAATGGCGCTGGCCCAGTGGATGACGACGATACTTTTCGAATAGCGAACTATCGTTTTGGGCATGGCTGGCCGCCCTTCGATCAGGGAAGAGATGCTAATGGGAAATGAGGGCGCCGGAATCGATTACCTGACGATAACCTTCGGCGACTCTCTGTCCACCGGCGGCAAGGACGACGGCTCGATCATACCAGACGCGGCCGGCTCGCGCCGCGCACGCCCGTGCTCGTCATGATCATCGGCCCGCTTGCGCTTCATCTTGACGACCGCAAGGGTCCCCGGATCGATCTTTGCCTTGAATGGCTGTCCCGTCTCGTCGATGCCCCTGATCTGATAACAGCCGTCATCGATCTTGATCCGGCTCACTTTCCAGCCGTGCGCTTCGGCGCTCTTCTGCACGGCCTCGCGCGACTGCCACTGGTTCATGGGAACGTTGCAATCGTCATCCGCCATCGCCGCGCCGGACCCGGCAAGAGCGAAAAGCAGCGAAGCTGCCACCATGCGCCTGATCATTGTATTGTCCTTGCTCCGCATCGTCCTGTGGCAAAAGATGGCGATCAATCCTGACGGGTAGCTGAAGGAGGAAAGATATTTCCGTCAGCCTTCCGACAGGCTTCTTGGACACAGATTGGGATAGGGATAGGAATATCGCGCCTATGAGAATCCTTCTGATCGAAGACGACACGATACTTGGGGCAGCCGTCCGCGACCACGTTGTCGCCGACAATCATTCGGTTGATTGGGTGACCCGTCTCGACGCGGCCAACGACCATCTCGGCAGTGCGGCCTATGACCTTATTCTGCTCGACATGATGCTTCCTGACGGACAGGGCATTACCTTTCTGCGCGATCTGCGCCGGAAGGGCTGTGTCACGCCAGTGATTATCATGACGGCGCTGGATCAGATTTCAGACCGCATCCAGGGGCTCAACGCCGGGGCGGACGACTATATGACCAAGCCTTTCGACCTTTCGGAACTATCGGCACGGTTAAACGCCGTGGGGCGCCGATATAGCGGCAATCCGAATCCGCTCATGAAGATCAGTGATCTGCAGATCGACCTCGCGGCGAGGACGGTAGCGCGGGGCGGTCGACCGATCAATCTCACTGCGCGGGAGTGGGCGCTTTTAGAGGCTTTTGTCCGGCACCCCGGCCATGTCTTGTCGAAGGAACAGTTGGAGGAACGCCTCTACGCTTTCGGCGCCGAGGTGGAAAGCAACACGATCGAAGTGCATGTCAGCCGCATGCGCAAGAAGCTCGGATCGGCGATTGTGGAAACCGTGCGCGGCATTGGCTACCGGCTCGGAACCGCGAGATGAAATCGCCTAAAAGTCTGCAATGGCGTCTCTCCCTATGGCTGGGACTGACCATCACCCTGCTCTGGACAATCGCAGCCGCGATAACCGCGCAAAAATTACGTCATGAAATGGATCAGGTCTTCGACAGCGCGCTCGAGGAAACGGCACAGCGCATCCTGCCACTGGCCGTTCGCGACATCATCAATCGCGACAGTGATGATGGCGATGTGAGCCAAAGCGTTACGACGCTGCGCAAGCATGACGAGTATTTCACCTATGTGGTGCGGGATGCCCAAAACAAGGTGCTGCTACGTTCACACAAAGCCGATTTATCCATATTTCCGCCGTTCACCCGCATGGGTTTTGCCGACACCCCAACCCATCGCATCTATTCCGATGCCGCACTGCAGGAAACGATCACCATCACGGTCGCCGAGCCACTGGCCCACCGTCGGGCAATAACGCAAAGAACTTTACTCGATCTGCTCCTGCCGCTTGGCTTGGTGCTTCCCTTAAGCCTGATCGGCATCTGGGGCACTGTGCGAATTTCAATGACACCGATAATGACCTTTCGCGCAGGCATTGAGGCGCGGGGTGCCGGCGATCTATCGCCCATTTCAGACGAAGATCTGCCATCCGAGATCCTGCCGACCGCGCAAGCGGTGAACCGCCTGCTGGAGCAACTCAGGCGTACCCTGGAGGCCGAGCACAGCTTCACGGCCAATTCCGCCCATGAATTGCGGACTCCGGTCGCGGCTGCGCTGGCGCAAACACAAAGATTGTTCATCGAAGCGAAGGATGACGCAATACGCGAGCGAGCGCGTCTCATCGAGACGGCATTGCAGCGGCTTTCCAGGCTGTCGGAAAAGCTGATGCAGCTCGCACGGGCTGAGGGTGGGCGCCTCCGGGGAACGGAGCCTACGGACATTGCCGCGATCTTGGGAATGGTGGTGCGGGAAATGACGACAGGCGCGTACAGCGTCGACCGCATAGCCTTCGAGTTGCCGGATACACAGGTCATGGCCTGTATCGACCCGGATGCTTTCGCAATTCTTGCGCGGAACCTCATCGAAAATGCGCTGAAGCACGGATCACAGCAGGAACCGGTGCGCGTGACCCTATCGACAGACGGCGTGCTCAGCGTGGCCAATGGGGGTGCAGCAGTGGCTCCCGATCTGGTTGCCCGTCTTTCCGAGCCGTTCGAACGAGGCGGCGCGCGGGTGGATGGTACCGGGTTGGGGCTGGCCATCGCCCGGGCGATCGCTGCCGGTACCGGCGGCCGTATTGAATTAATTTCCCCTCGTGAAGGCCAACAGGATGGCTTTGAAGCCAGGTTTACTTTGGGAAAGTAAGCGCCATTGCGGCGAGTGTCGTTCCGCTCACAAAGTCGATAAAGATGGCTGGTCGGCCCGACGAACGCCGTTTATCGAAGTCCGATAAACTTGCTCCTGGAATTGGATCAAACGCGTGGGTAATCCGGACCCATCTTCAACCGTCTCCGCCGACAAGCCTCGCGCCGGCTCGGCGCTTGAGGTCTTGTGGATCTTCCTCAGGCTCGGGTTGACCTGCTTCGGCGGCCCGATCGCCCATATCG
>JBDHSY010000371.1:0-3674 GCA_039808405.1 Xanthobacteraceae bacterium | reverse complement strand
GGCCATCACCGTCTTGGCGAGATCCTTCTGCATCGCCAGCGACGAGGCCAGCACGCCGGAGTGGCTGTAGGGGATGCCGAGCGTCTCCAGCACGCCCTGGATGGTGCCGTCCTCGCCGGCGCCGCCGTGCAGCATCACCAGCACGGCATCGGGCTTAAGCGCCGCCAGCACGCTGGCGATGTCGCGCCCGACATCGACGCGGCTGACGCGGTAGCCGCGCCGCTCCAGCGCCCCGGCGCAGGCCTCGCCCGAGCGCAGCGACACCTCGCGTTCCGACGACCAGCCCCCATAGAGAACGGCGACGTGATTGAAGCGAATCATGGCGGCTCCTTGCCCCGCCCTCACTAGAGTCTTTTTGCGCGAGTGGGAATCCGCCGGCGGTTCCCGCCGGCCGGAACCGCCGGCCGAAGCGTTTTCACGCGACGCACCGTCGGCACCGCCACGCGGGCGGGAACCGGCCGGCGCCGGCCGGCTCGTGTGAGGAAAACAGGTCGAAAACGGCGATCTCCGACTCGGCCCCTGATTCCATCAGAAGCGGAAAAGCTCTAGCGTCCGTCGCCGGCCGATTCGGAAAGGTCCCATGATTCACGCTTGGCTCGAACTGCCGCCGCTGGCGATCTTCGCAACGCTGATCCTGGTCTATTTCGGCATGGTGGCTTTGCTCGGCGCTCTCAACTGGCGTTCGCCGCGCACCGTTTTCTTCCGCTCGCTGGTCGGCCTCACGCCGCCGTTCTTCGGCGCGCTCGCGGTCTTGTTCGCGCTGCTCATCAGTTTTCTGTCCAGCGACATCGGCGAGCGCAACCGCCTTGCCAACCGCGCCGTGCAGGTCGAGGCCGGCGAGATGCGCAACATCCACACCCTGAGCGTCGCCGCCGCTTCCGACATGCGCACCATTCGGGCCGCGCTGAAGAGTTACATCGCCTCCGTGCTTCACGACGAATGGCCGGCGATGGCGGCCAGTGTCACCTCGCCGCGCACCGATACCGCCTTCGACCACCTGTTGCGGGAAATCAGCGACCCGCAGATCGCGCTGGCCTCCGGGCAGGCCGTGCAGGCGGCGCTGATCAACGCCGCGATCCGCGCCGGCACCGCGCGCAGCGAGCGGCTGGCGCTGGCCGGCGACCGCACCAACACGCTGAAATGGGCGAGCGTGCTGATCCTCGGCCTGATGACGCTGATCGCCATCGCGCTGGTGCATGTCGGCCACCCGTGGCGCGCCTTCATTACCGCGCTGGTGGTGTTCTCGAGCGCCGCGGTGGTGGTGATCGGCCTGGTCGCGGTGCAGGAGGACCCGTTCAACGGCGCCTTCCGGATTTCACCGGTCCCGATCGAACGGCTGCAATCGCTCAGCGTGACGGTGACGCCGCCCGACACGCCAGCTCGGTAGACCAACCGCCGGGCAGTCGTGTCCCGGGCGCGGTGCGGCGTGCAACGCCGCGCTGCTGATCCGGGACACGGGTGCCGAGAACATTTCTGCTCCAGCAATCACGCCGGCACGCCGATCCGCTTGATCTCCCATTGCAGAGCGACGCCCGAATGCGCCTTGACGCGCGCCCGCACGGTCTCGCCCAGCGTCTCGATGTCGTGCGCCGTGGCCTCGCCGGTATTGATCAGAAAATTGCAGTGCATCTTGGACACCTGCGCGCCGCCGACGCCGAGGCCGCGGCAGCCGGCGGCGTCGATCAGCTTCCAGGCGCTGGCTTCTTGCGGATTGCGGAAGGTCGAGCCGCCGGTTTTCTCGCGGATCGGCTGGGCGGTTTCGCGATGCTCTTGCACCGCCGCCATGCGGGCACGGATCTCGTCCGGCGTGCCGGCACGGCCGCGAAACAGCGCAGAGGTGAAGATCACGTCGGCGCCAACGCCATTGCCACGGTAAACGAACTTCATCTCCGCGTTGGTGAAGACGCGCCTGTCGCCGGCCCGCGTCAGCGCCACCGCCTCGACCAGCACGTCTCTCGTCTCGCCGCCATTGGCACCGGCGTTCATGGCGAGCGCGCCGCCGATGGTGCCGGGAATGCCGTAGTAGAATTCGAGTCCGGCGATGCCGGCGGCCGCCGCGGCGTCCGCCACCTTCTTGTCGAGCGCCGCGGTTCCCGCGCGCACCGTGTCGCCCTCGATACCGATGCCGCCGAAGCCGCGCGGCGACAGCCGCACCACCACGCCCGCCACGCCGCCGTCGCGCACAATCAGGTTGGAGCCGACGCCGATCGGGGTGACCGGAATTTCCACCGGCAGTCGGGCCAGGAAATAGGCGAGGTCGTCCGCGTCGGCCGGCGTGAACAGCAATTGCGCCGGGCCGCCGACGCGAAACCAGGTGAACGGCGCCAGCGGTTCGTTGGCGAGCAGCCGCCCGCGCAGATCGGGCATCAGCGCCTGCAGCGACGGCACGAGGTCGGGAAAGGTCAAAGTACACCCCACCCGTCATGGCCGGGCTTGTCCCGGCCATCCACGTCTTTCATGATGGCAGAATGAACGGCGGATACGTCTATATCCTGACCAATCGACCAAACGGCATTCTCTATGTCGGAGTGACCAACGACCTGATCCGACGGATTCACGAGCACCGCATCGAAGCCATCGACGGCTTCACTAAACAGTATGGGATCAAACGTTTGGTCTATTTTGAGCGTTTTGACGACATCCGGACAGCGATCCAACGTGAACACAACATCAAGCATTGGCCGCGCGCTTGGAAGGTACGGAAAATTCTGGCAGACAACCCCGGCTGGAATGACCTTTTTGATACCATCGCATAAGTAAGACGTGGATGGCCGGGACAAGCCCGGCCATGACAGAAAGGAATCGCAACTGGGTTCACTCATCCCAGCGCCTGCAACTCGCCGGGCAGCGCGTAGGCCCATTGCGTGATGTTGCCGGCCCCGAGGCACACGACATAGTCGCCCGGCCGCGCCACCTCAGCGACCAGCGGCGCCAGCGCCGCCGCGTTGGGCAGCGCCATCGCCTCGCGATGGCCGTGGGTGCGCAGGCCCAGCACGAAGGCGTCGCGATCGATACCGGGGATCGGCGCCTCGCCCGCCGGATAGACGTCGGCGACGACGACGATGTCGGCATCGTTGAAGCAGGTGCAGAATTCCTCGAACAGCGATTGCAGCCGGCTGTAGCGATGCGGCTGCACCACTGCGATGACCCGGCCCTCGGCCGATTCGCGCGCGGCGCGCAGCACCGCGGCGATCTCGACCGGGTGATGGCCGTAGTCGTCGATGACGGTGACGCCATTCCACGCGCCGGTGCGGGTGAAGCGGCGCTTGACGCCGCCGAAGCCGGCCAGCGCCGTGCGGATGGTGTCGTCGGCGAGCCCCAGCTCGTGCGCCACCGCAATCGCCGCGGTGGCGTTGAGCGCGTTGTGACGCCCCGGCATCGGCAGCACCAGATCGGCGATCTCGTGGACGCGGCCGCCGGCACGGTCGCGGAAGACGATGCGGAAGCGCGCGCCGCCGTTGGCGGGCGCAAGATCGATCAGGCGCACGTCGGCCTGCGGGTTGGTGCCGTAGGTGATGACGCGGCGGTCCTCGATGCGACCGACCAGCGCCTGCACCACCGGATGGTCGATGCACATCACGGCGAAGCCGTAGAACGGCACGTTCTCGACGAACGAGCGGAACGCCTCCTGCACCGCCTCGAAGGTCTTGAAGTGGTCGAGGTGCTCGGGATCG
>JBDHSY010000370.1:0-3687 GCA_039808405.1 Xanthobacteraceae bacterium | reverse complement strand
TGCCAAGCCGGTTGCCAAGGAACGCTGGGCCGGCGGCATCGACAGCGTCGGCTCGACCACGCTCGCCAATGTGTTGTCGATGACGAAATATCGTGGTGCCGTTGCCGCCTGCGGGCTGGCCGGCGGTATGGATCTGCCGACGTCGGTCGCGCCTTTCATTTTACGCGGAGTGTGCCTTTTGGGCATCGATTCCGTGATGTGTCCGATCGCGTTCAGGCGAGCCGCATGGGAACGCCTGGCGAGCGATCTCGATCGCGGGAAACTGGCTGAAATCACGCGGGAAATCTCGCTCGACCAGGTGCTTGCCCACGCCCCGGACATTCTCTCCGGCAAGGTCCGCGGCCGCATCGTCGTGAAGATTGCGTGAGCGCGTTCAGACTTTTCCAACCAAGCTGCGCCATTGTCGCCGCAGTTGGTATGGTAAGCAGTGGGTAAAGGGGTGCGCTCGCCCGCGCACCCGTGCCAGGCGTGGAGTGGCGATATGCGTTTTGTTCTGGGTGCCGTAGTGGCGGCAACGATGGCGGTTCCGGCGTTCGCCGAGGAAACGCCGAAACCGATGAACGCCACCGAGGCTCAGAGCTTCGTCACCGGCAAGGTGTTCGCTTTCACCTGCTTCGACGGCACGCGTGGCGCCGGCCGCGTGTTCGGCGACGGCTCCGCCGCCGGCAAGGTGCAGTTCGGCGGCAGGGGCCCGGAGCGCTACATGCGGGTGCCGGCCAACACGCTGCAGGTGCGCGGCGAGGCGGTCTGCGCGTCGCTGAAAGGCCTGCCGTTCTCGCCTTGCTTCGACCTGCAGAAATCGAGCGAGCGCTCGTTCCGCGGCTCGGTCTCGGGCATGGGCTTCGCCTACTGCGATTTCCACCGCCACGGCACCGGCCAGATCATCATGGCGCGCTCGCTGCCCTCGCATCGCACGTCGCGGCCGCGCTCGCTGCACGCCCCCGGCGTGAAGCAGGAGGCCGATGCCTCGCGCTCGGCGCAGCCGACGACGGTCGGCAGCGCCATGACGTCGGAGCTGCGCCGCTCCACCGACTGAGCCGTCCGGCGCGTGGCGTGACGCCCCGCGCTCGCGGCTTGCGTCAGGATCTTGCGTCAGGATCTTGCGCTGAATCAATGCGCCGGCGCGCTCCCGCCCCACACTTGCCGGGGTCAGGAGGCCGAGATTGGCTGACGTTCCAAGTTTGACGGTTGCCGCTGGGCCACCCGTGACGCTGCGCGCGAGCGGCGCGTGGACGGTGAGCCATGTCGAGGCGCTGGAACGGTTGTTCGAGCGCATCCGCCCCGAGCTTGCCGAGCCCGCGCACCTGCGCATCGACCTGTCGGCGGTCAGCGCCATCGACACCACCGGCGCGTGGCTGCTCGAAAAAATCCGCCGGACCCGCGCCGGTGCGGGCGGCGAGGCGCGCGAGCCGGAACTGATCGGGCTCGCGCCGTCGATGGCGGACCTCGTGCGCCATGTCCAGACGCTCAACCGGCGCACGCCGGCGGCGGAGCCGCGGCAGAATTTCATCTTGCGCCAGCTCGACCGCCTCGGCGTGGCGACGCTCGCCGTCAAGGACGAGGCGGCGGTGTTCGTCGGCATCCTCGGCGCGGTCGCCGCCGCGCTGTTCCGCGTGCTGCGCAAGCCGGCCTCGTTCCGCATGACCTCGACCGTCTATCAGCTGTCGCGGGTCGGCTGGCAGGCGATCCCGATCATGATGCTGATCACGTTTTTGATCGGCGCCATCATTGCCCAGCAGGGCATCTTCCATTTCCGCCGCTTCGGCGCCGATGCCTATGTCGTGGACATGGTCGGCATTCTGGTGCTGCGCGAGATCGGCGTGCTGATCGTCGCCATCATGGTCGCCGGCCGCTCGGGCAGCGCCTACACCGCCGAGATCGGCTCGATGAAAATGCGCGAGGAGATCGACGCGCTCTCCACCATGGGGCTCGATCCGGTCGAGGTGCTGATCGTGCCGCGCGTCGTCGCGCTCATCATCGCGCTGCCGATTTTGGCCTTTCTCGGGGCGCTCGCCGCGCTCTATGGCGGCGGCCTGATGGCCTGGCTCTACGGCGGCATGAGTCCGGCGATCTTCATCGCGCGGCTGCACGAGGCGGTCTCGGTCACGCATTTCCAGGTCGGCATCATCAAGGCGCCGTTCATGGCGCTGGTGATCGGCCTCATTGCCGCCGCGGAGGGCTTGCGCGTGCGCGGCAGCGCCGAATCGCTCGGGCGGCAGACTACGTCCTCGGTGGTGAAATCGATTTTTCTCGTCATCGTGCTCGATGGCGTGTTCGCCATCTTCTTCGCCTCGATCGGAATGTGACGATGGCGGCAACCGACGACTGCGCCATCCGCGTTCGCGATCTGGTCGTCGGCTTCGGTCGCCGCACCGTTCTCGACCGGCTGTCGCTCGACGTCCGGCGCGGCGAGATCATCGGCCTCGTCGGCGCCTCGGGCGGCGGCAAGTCGGTGTTGATGCGGGCGATCATCGGGCTGTTGCCGATCCGCGGCGGGTCGATCGAGGTCGAGGCGGCGGGCGAGCATGGCGACATCGGCCGCTGGGGCATCCTGTTCCAGCAGGGCGCGCTGTTCTCCTCGCTCAATGCCCGGCAGAACATCCAGTTTCCGCTGCGCGAGAGCGCGCGCGTCTCGCAGGACCTGATGGATGAGATCGCGGCCGCCAAGCTGGAGATGGTCGGCCTTGCACCGGAAGATGGCGGCAAGTTTCCCTCGGAACTGTCCGGCGGCATGACCAAGCGCGTGGCGCTGGCGCGCGCGCTCGCGCTCGATCCGGCGATCCTGTTTCTCGACGAGCCGACCTCGGGTCTCGATCCGATCGCCGCCGGCGAGTTCGATTCCCTGATCCGGATTTTGCAACGGACGCTCGGACTGACGGTGTTCATGGTGACGCACGACCTCGGCAGCCTGACGGCGATCTGCGACCGGGTGGCGGCGCTCGCCGACGGCAGGATCGTGGCGCTCGGCACCATGGACGAGGTTCGCACCTCCGATCACCCGTGGGTCCGGGCCTATTTTCACGGCAAGCGGGCGCGCATGCTGCGGCCCGACAGCGGCGAGAGCACCTGATGGAAACCCGTGCCCCCTACATCACGATCGGAGCCTTCGTTCTCGCGGTCATCGTCGCGGTGTTCGGCTTCGTCTACTGGCTCAACACCGGCGGCGGCATCGAGCGGCGCAGCACCTATCGCATCGCCTTCGAGGGACCGGTGCCCGGCCTGTTGACCGGCGCCGCGGTGCTGTTCAACGGCATTCGCGTCGGCGAGGTGACGGCGCTCGGCCTCGACGCCGGCAAGCCGCGCGGGGTGGCCGCGACCATCGCGGTGGCGGAGACGACGCCGGTGCGCAAGGACACCAGGGTCGGGCTCGATTTCCAGGGACTGACCGGCGTGCCGGTGGTGGCGCTCGAAGGTGGCGACGGCACCGAGCCGCTCGAAGCCGGCGGCCTGCTGGTCGCCGACAAGAGCGCAGGGCAGGGCATGATGCAGGCGGCGCGCGCGGCGCTGAGCCGCGCCGACGCGGTGCTGGCCGACAATGCCGAGCCGCTGCGCGAGACGCTGGCGTCGTTCCGCACCTTTGCCGACGCGCTGGCGCGCAACACGCCGCGCCTCGAAGGCATCGTCGGCGGACTGGAGCGGATGACCGGCGGCGGCGCGGCGGCGGTGCGCAAGGTGTCTTACGACCTG
>JBDHSY010000369.1:0-3728 GCA_039808405.1 Xanthobacteraceae bacterium | reverse complement strand
TGGTCGCCCACGCCGGCCGCGCCGAACTGGTGCTGTCCGAGCTCGGCACCATGACGCGCGGCACGCTGTCGATCAGCGCCAGCCAGACCATTTCGAGCAGCTGGCTGCCGCCGCATCTGGCGCGCATCCGCAAGACCTATCCCGGCATCGCCCTGAAGGTGGGGATGGGCAACACCGCCGAGGTGGCGAAGGCGGTGCATGACGGGGCGACCGAGCTTGGCTTCGTCGAAGGGGCGGTCAACGATCCCGCGCTGGTCGCCGAGCAGGTGGCGCTCGACCGGCTGGTGATCGTGGTCAGCCCGGATCACCCGTGGGCGGCTCGCGAAAAGCTCGATCCCGATGCCATGGCCGCCGGCGACTGGATCCTGCGCGAGCCGGGATCGGGCACGCGCTCGGAGTTCGAGGCGGCGCTGCCGCGTCTCGGGCTCGAGGCGGACGCGCTGCGGGTCGTGCTGGAACTGCCCTCCAACGAGGCGGTGCGACGCGCGGTCGAACTCGGCATCGGCGCCACCGCCATCTCCGAACTGGCGGTGGCCATGAGCCTGCAACTGGGCACGCTCCGGCAGGTCGGCGAGGCGGTGCTGGAGCGGCCGTTTCTTGCGATCTTTCACCGCGACCGCCGCCCGAGCCGGGCGGCCGAGACGCTGCTCGCGCTCACCCGCGCCGGCGCGCAGCCTTGAACGCCGCCGCCGGCGTTACCCGGCGGCGAGGCCGTTGACCACCGGCCACAGTTGCAGGCCGCCGCGATAGATCATGTCGAGCGCGACATAGAGGATGATCGCAAGGCCGACATAGGCGATCCAGCGGTGGCGGTTGAGCAGGCTCGCGATATACGAGGCGGCGATGCCCATCAGCGCGATCGAGAGCGCAAGGCCGGTGACCAGCACCCACGGGTGGTCGTAGGCGGCGCCGGCGACCGCGAGCACGTTGTCGAGCGACATGGTGATGTCGGCGACGAGAATCTGGATCACCGCCTGACGCAGCGTTTTGGTCGGCACCACCTTGCCGGCAATGGTGCCGTCGGCGTCGAGATCGCGTTCGTGCAGCGCCTCCTCGGCGTCATGCGCGGCGCCGTGCGGCGTGCGCAGCTCGCGCCACATCTTCCAGCACACCCACAACAGCAGGATGCCGCCGGCGAGCAGCAGGCCGACGATCTGCAGGAGCTGGGTGGTGACCAGCGCGAAGCCGATGCGCATCACGGTGGCGGCGACGATGCCGATCGCGATCGCGCGCGTGCGCAATTCCTTTGGCAGGCCGGCAGCGGCAAGGCCGATGACGATGGCGTTGTCGCCGGCCAGCACGAGGTCGATCATCACCACCTGGCCGAAGGCGATCAGCGCCTCGCGGGTCAGGTGTTCGGACAGATAGGCAAGCATATCGGGCATCTGGGCTCTTCCATCGCTGGAGAAGAGCGGTGCCGGCACGACGAATCGCGCTCTCTCGACGAAAGCGGATCGCTCGGAACGAGTCGCGAGGCAGGGGCTGCCAGCCGCCGGTTTGGACCACTCTCCTGACGTTTCGGTCTGTCCAGTCCGACATCACAGCTTGCAACAAGCTGCCAGAGGGGCCCGGCCTGGCGGGCTAGCTGTAGCGTTTTCGCAGGCCGCGTTCAAGCGGCCGCCGCAAGCCCGCGCCTGGGTGGGGAGCGCCTGAGCTTATTCGAGATCGATGCGGAACGGCCGGCTCACGACCGTGAGGTCGCCGGGGCCGATGGCATCGAGCGCGGCGAGCATGCGGCCCTGGCGGGCCAGCGCCTCGTCGGCCAGCGCGACGATGCGGCGGTTCGGATAGGCGCTCGGCGAGGCGGTGCGGATCGCCCGCGCGATGGTCAGTTCGTCGCGGTGCGGGTTGAGCGCGCAGGCGGCAAGAAAGGCGCTGGCCGTGGAGCGGCTGATGCCGGCGAAGCAATGGATCACCAACGGCGCGGTGCGGTCCCAGCCGCGCACGAAATCGAGCACGCGCACGATGTGGTCGGCGCATGGCGCAACGAAACCGTCGGCCGGCTCGGTGATGTCGTCCATCGAAATGCGCAGGTGGTTGGCCTCGATCACCGCCGGCGGCCGCTCGACCCTGCTGATCTTGCCCATCACCGTCAGCACGTGGCGCGCGCCGGTGGCGGCGACCGTGGCGTTGAGATCGGCGAGCGAGCAGACGTGAATCATGGAACGGTCCGGTGACGGCGGTTTTGCGGCGATTATATCGCCGCAGTCACGGCGACGAAAGCGCGGCGGCGAGCAGACGGAAGCGCGCCAGAAGCCGCTTCTCGACGCGTCCTGCCGGCCACGGCGTGAGGTAGTCGGCCTCGACCGACGGCGGCAGTTTCGGATCGCGGCCGAACAGGCGCCGCGCTTCCGTCGGCGCGAAGCCGGCAAGGTGCGTCGCTTCGAGATAGGCCGCGCCGCGGTCGGCGGCCTTGATCAGCGCCGCGATGTCCGGCGGCGTCGCCGCCGGCAGTCCGAAGCGCAGATGGATGGCGCCGAGCAGGCGCTTTTCCACGGCCTTGTAGGAACCGCCGATCACCGCCTTGAACGGTGAGATCATGTCGCCGACGACGTATTCCGGCGCGTCGTGCAACAGCGCGAACAATCGTGCGCGATGATCGATGCGCGGCGTTTGCGCGCGCAATACCGCCTCGACCAGCAGCGTGTGCTGCGCCACCGAAAAAATATGCGCGCCATGGGTCTGGCCGTTCCAGCGCGCGACGCGGGCGAGCCCATGGGCGATGTCCTCGATCTCGACGTCGAGCGGCGAGGGGTCGAGCAGATCGAGCCGGCGGCCCGACAGCATGCGCTGCCAGGCGCGCGCCGGGATCTTCGCGGGCGCGACCTTGCGTGCGGTCATCGCGCCGGGGACGGCCGTTTGGCCGCGCCGCAGGTGGCATGGCAATGGCAGGTGAGGAGATGGTCGTTGACCATGCCGGTCGCCTGCATGAAGGCGTAGACGATGGTCGGCCCGACGAACTTGAAGCCGCGCGCCACCAGCTCTTTCGACATCGCAATCGACACCGGCGTCGAGGCCGGCACGCTGGCCGTGGTCTTGAAGGCGTTGACCTTCGGAACGCCGCCGACGAAGCTCCACAGCAACGGCGAGAACCCTTCGCCCTTCTCCATGATGGCGAGGTAGGCGCGCGCGCTCGCCACCGTGCCTTCGATCTTTGAGCGGTTGCGCACGATGCCGGCGTCAAGCATCAGCGCCTCGATCTTGCGCGCGTCGTAGCGGGCGATCTTCTCAGGCTGGAAATCGTCGAAGGCGCGGCGGAAATTGTCGCGCTTGCGCAAAATGGTGATCCACGACAGCCCGGCCTGGAAGCCGTCGAGGATGAGCTTTTCGAACAGCGCGCGGTCGTCGTATTCGGGCACGCCCCATTCCTCGTCGTGATAGGCGAGGTAGAGCGGATCGTCGCCCGGCCACGGGCAGCGCATCAGGCCGTCGGCGCCCTGCCGCGCGTTGCGCGTCATACCCGCAGGCCCTTGGCCGGCAGCGCGATATCCTCGGAATGCGCGATCGTGAGCCGCGTTCCGTCGGCCTCGATCGGCTGGCCGGCCTCCAGCGCATCGTTGACGCGGTCGATGCGCAAGAGGCCGAGCGCCTTGCCGCCGGCGCTGGCGCCCAGCGTGCCGAGCGGCTTGCCGCCGGCGGTCACGGGCGTGCCGGGCGGCGGCGCCTTGCCGTCGACGGCGAGCCGCACCGTGCGGGTGCGCGCGGTGCCGCGATGCTGCATGCGCGAC
>JBDHSY010000368.1:0-3734 GCA_039808405.1 Xanthobacteraceae bacterium | reverse complement strand
CGGCCTCACACTGACGCTCTCCACCCTGCCGCTCGAACCCGTGCTCCGGCTGGTGGTCGACGAACTGCAGAGCATCCATCCGGGCACGATCATCAAGACGGACTTTGCCTTGACCAGGCCCGTCACCGCCGACCCGGTACGGCTCGGGCAGCTCTTGTCCAATCTGCTGGGCAACGCGCTGACCCACGGCGCCGAAGGCGAGCCCGTGACCGTGATCGCCAAGACGGAAGACCAGTTCGAACTCGCCGTCTGCAATGCCGGCACGCCGATCGAAGCGGCGGCGATGGATCGGCTGTTCCGTCCCTTCTCGCGCGGCGAGGTCAGACCGAGCCGGGAAGGTCTGGGTCTCGGCCTCTACATCGCGTCGGAAATCGCCAAGGCGCATGGCGGCACGATCGACGTCACCTCGACGCCCGAGCTGACCTGCTTCACGCTCAGGATGCCGCTGGAGCGCTGAACCCCGCGGGCGCAGCGGCGGTCAGTCCTTGTAGACCTCGACCGTCTGCATCATGCCCATCTCCTCGTGGTTCATCATGTGACAGTGCAGCATGAAGATCCCGGTATAGTCGAGGAAGCGCGAGCGGAAGACGGTGCTGCCGCCGGCCCGCGTCACCGTCACCGTATCGCGCCACACGAGATCGTCCGGCCGCTTGCCGTCGATCTCCGTCACCTGGAACGGGTTGGTGTGGATGTGGAACACATGGTCGTCGTGATGATGGATGTTGCGGATCGTCCACTCCTCCACGGCGCCCAGCTTCACCCGCTGGTCGATGCGCGCGGGATCGAAGGTCTTGCCGTCGATCAGCGTGGTGAATTCCTGCCAGTGCGCGCCGGGATCGTTGTCCGGCGGATCGCCCGCGCCGGAGAAGACTAAGGTGCGCCGGCCGGTGATCTCGCTGTCGCGGATCGTCTCGAACGGCGGCCTGGGCAGTGCGGACGGCAGCTTCATCGCCATCGGCTCGCCCGAGACCACGACCCGCGCCAGCGGCCCGCTGGGCGACGCATGGCCCTGGTCGTAGGGCATGGCGTTCAGCTCGTAGGTGCCCGGAGCGGCCGCCTGCACCAGCACGTCGGCGCGCTGGCCGGGCGCCATCAGGAGCTGCTTCTTCTCCTGCATCGCGCCCAGCGCGATGCCGTCGTAGGCGATGACGTTCAGCCGGTGCCCGGCCAGTTCCATCAGGATATTGTCCTGGTACTGCGAGCCGACCACGCGCCAGCGCTGCACCTCGCCCGGCCGCATGGCAATGGTCGGGCGGCGCTGGCCGTTGATCGCCAGGAAGCGCGTCGCGTCCTCGGGGAACAGCGTGCTGCCGAAATCCTCGATCATGCCGAAGGCGTCGAACACGACCTGCGACAGCAGCATCACCCGCTCGCGCGCCGCGGCGATCTCGGGCACTTCGGCGAAATCGCCTTCGACCACGATGGCGCCCACCATGCCGCTCGCCACCTGCACGTCGGCCGAACCGTGATGGTGCGGATGGTACCAGTAGGTGCCGCGCGTATGGTCGGCCGGCAGGGCGATCTCGATGTCGTAGGACTTGCCGGGCAGCATGGTGCGCATGACGTTGTCGGCGATGCCGCTCGGGCTGCAATGCGCGCCGTGGAAGTGGAAGTTGGTGTTGTTGAACTGGTGCGGCCGCGTGATGTCCCGGGGCATCCAGTCGCGGTTGGGCGGCAGGTCGTTGGCCAGCTGCACCTTCAGCGTCTCGCCGGGCTTCATCCGCAGGGTCGGCGCCAGGCCGCCTTCGTAGCTGCGCAGGTAGAGACGCCGCTGGCCGATATTGCGCCAGGTGTAGGCACACCGCAGGCTGGTCGCGAGCACGCCGTCCTGCGAGCGGCGAACCTCCGGCTCGATCAGCGGCTGGTCGAGCGGCGGCGGCGCCGTGCTCGCGGCCAGGCCGATCTCCGACATGTGGGCATGGCCGGCATGGATGGCGGGCGCGCTCGGCGCCGCGTGCCCGGCATGGCCGACGTGAGGGCTGCCGGCGGGAGCCCCACCCGTTTGCGCCCCACCCGTTTGCGCCAGCGCGGCGTTACCGCCGAGCGCGACGGTGCCCGCGAGGCCCGCCCGAAGCACACCACGACGCGACGCCTGCGGCCCCGGCCTGCGGCCGGCGCCGGTGGTTCCTGATTCCCTGGTCATAGCCCCCGACTCTCCAGCCCTGCCCGCCCCGGTTGCATCGGCGGAACGAGACTCCCACTCCCCGTGCGGCCACCACCATAGCGGGCCGCCCGGAAACAGGCCAGCGTCGCGGGCGCGGGGCGCCGCCTCAGGAAGCCCGGCTCAGGAGCGCATGGCCCCTTGGTACTGCAGCGACACGCCCTGCATCTGCAGCACGGCGCCGTGGCTGCCTTCGAGGTTGTTGTCGGTCGTGATGTCCTTCACGAAAAGGAACACTGCCACCGCGAGGATGCCGCAGGCCAGCAGCATCCCGAGTCCCGATCCACCGTTCATTTCCGTCCCTTCCGCTTGCTTCCTGTCGTTCATCTGTAGCACAGGAACGGCCGGGGTGGGGCCCGATGCCGGCAGCCAGTTCACCAGGCGCGCGGCGATCGCCTCGGAGTCGGCGGCGTTCCAGTCGCCTTCGGGCAGCATCGCGATGGTGACGGCGAAGGCCCGCGCCGCGGTCTCGCGCGGCAATGCCGTCAGCCGCGCCGCCTCGCGCCACGGATCGAAGCCCAGTCGCGTGAGGGCGCTGAACACCGAGAGCGGCACGCCCGCCTTCTCCTCGCCGATCGTGGCGAAGAGGAATTCGTTGTAGGGCGAGTGGCCGAGCGTGTACTCCGGTCTCAAGGTCATGACGACCTCCTGCGTGTATGGCGCGTGCGCCTAGAATCCCATCCCGCCGCCCATGCCTCCCATGCCGCCGCCCGGCATCGCGGGCATGCCGGTGTCGGCCTTCGGCGCTTCCACCACCATCGCTTCGGTGGTGATCAGCAGGCCCGCCACCGAGACCGCGCCCTGCAGCGCGGTGCGCACCACCTTGGTGGGGTCGATGACGCCCGCCTTGATCATGTTCACGTACTCGCCCTTCTGGGCGTCGAAGCCGTAGGCGTGGTCCTTCTGGTCGAGCATGTGGCCCGCGACCACGGCGCCGTCGACGCCGGCATTCTCGGCGATCTGGCGCACCGGCGCCTGCAGCGCGCGGCGCACGATGTCGATGCCGACCTGCTGGTCGTGGTTGCCGCCGCGCTTGCCGTCGAGCACGCGCGTGGCATAGAGCAGCGCGGCCCCGCCGCCGGCCACCACGCCCTCCTCGACCGCGGCCTTGGTGGCGTGCATGGCGTCCTCGACCCTGTCCTTCTTCTCCTTGACCTCGATCTCGGTCGCCCCGCCCACCTTGATGATGGCGACGCCGCCGGCGAGCTTGGCCAGCCGCTCCTGCAGCTTCTCGCGGTCGTAGTCGGAGGCGGTCTCCTCGATCTGCGCCTTGATCTGGCCGATGCGGCTCTCGATGTCCTTCTTCTTGCCGGCGCCGTCGATGATCGTGGTGTTGTCCTTGTCGAGATGGACCTTCTTGGCGGTGCCCAGCATGTCGAGGGTCACGTTTTCGAGCTTGATGCCGAGATCCTCGCTGATCTCGCGACCTGCCGTCAGGATCGCGATGTCCTCCAGCATGGCCTTGCGGCGGTCGCCGAAGCCCGGCGCCTTCACGGCCGCGACCTTCAGGCCGCCGCGCAGCTTGTTCACCACCAGGGTGGCCAGCGCCTCGCCCTCGATCTCCTCGGCGATG